>JARRQB010000036.1:0-8335 GCA_037382265.1 Gammaproteobacteria bacterium
TCTGGCCGACCGCCATCGCACCCTTCGAGGTCGCCCTGCTGCCGATGCAGGCAAGGAAGTCGCACCGGGTGCGCGAGGCCGCGGAGCGCCTGTACGAGGCCCTCGCCGCCGCGGGCGTCGAGGTGCTGCTCGACGACCGCGACGCCCGCCCCGGCGTGATGTTCGCCGACTGCGAGCTGATCGGCATCCCGCACCGGGTGGTGATCGGCGAGCGCGGCCTGGACGCCGGCGAGGTCGAGTATCGCGGCCGCCGCGACGAGGCCAACACCATGCTGCCGCTCGAGGGCCTGGTCGCGGAACTGGCGCGGCGGGTGCAGGCCGACAAAGCGGCCGCCTGAGCGGGCGACCGCCGCTCGGGGCGCCGTCCGATCGACCGCCGGCCCGCGCGTGGCCTTCGGTTGACAAGGTCGGGACACGCCGGGAGACTGTCGCGTTTGACGCCAGCGGACATGAGCGAATGAGCAGAGTGGAGCGCTTCGAGCGCGACGAACTCCTGAAGTGCGGTTACGGCGACATGTTCGGGCCTGGCAACGCCCAACTGCCGGTCCCCGACATGCTGATGATGGATCGGGTCACGCGCATCAGCGACGACGGCGGCGCCTACGGCAAGGGCCAGATCGTCGCCGAACTCGACATCAAACCCGACCTGTGGTTCTTCGGCTGCCACTTCCCCGGCGACCCGGTGATGCCAGGGTGCCTGGGGCTCGACGCCATGTGGCAGATGGTCGGGTTCTTCCTCGCCTGGCTCGGCAACCCCGGCAGGGGGCGCGCGCTGGGCGTCGGCGAGGTCAAGTTCACCGGCCAGGTGCTGCCGAGCGCCAGTCAGGTCACCTACACGGTCGACGTCAAGCGCACCATCACCCGCAAGCTCGTACTGGGCATCGCCGACGGCCGCATGGAGGTGGACGGGCGCGCGATCTACCACGCCAAAGACCTGCGCGTCGGGCTGTTCACCTCGACCGAGGGCTTCTGAGCCGAGCCGGCGCGCCTACCCCGAGGGCGACTCGCTTGTCGTACGTCAGACACACCGCCGCACTGCTGCTCTGCGCGCTGTGGCCGGCGCTCCCCGCCTGGGCGGACGATCAGGTCGCCCGCTTGCTCGCCGGCGACCAGGCCCCGGCCGGCGTGGTCTTCGAGGTGGTGGAGGGGTCGGACGAGGCGCTCGCCTGGGCGCTGCCGCGCATCGCAAGTCAGATCCGGCGACTGCGCGAGCGCTTCCCGGACCTCGACGTGGCCGTAGTCAGCCATGGCGCAGAGCAGTTTGCGCTGCAACACCGCTACCGCGAGGAGTTCGCCGCGATCCACGCGGCCGTGGACGGTCTCATCGCCGACACCGGCGCCCAGGTCCATGTCTGCGGCGCCCACGCCGGCTGGTACGGGGTGGGCCCGGAGGACTTCATCGGCAGTGTCGACGTTGCCCCCTCGGGCCCGGCGCAGATCAACCAGTATGTCGAGCTGGGCTACGAGCGGATCGTGGTCCAGGAGGAATGATCGTCCCCCGGAGCCGACCGCCGCGAAGCGACCGGCGTTAAGCCAAGTCGTTCGCCAGGGAGTCGCGAATCGCGGCAGACACCGGCTCGACCGCGTGACTGTAGTTCTCGTGATCGACGCCGATGCTCACCGCCGAGCCCTGCTTGACCGCCCGGGCCATCTCGGGCGTGAGCTCGAAGCGCAGGAAGTGCACCGACGAGGTCTTCTCTTCGGTGTCACGCTCCAGGTCCTCGTCCGCCACGGCGTAGACCCGCTCGAAGTCGGCCACCTGCACCCAGACCCGGTCCTCGATGCCGACCAGGCGCGCCAGTTCGCGCTTGCGCTCCTCAACGTCAGGGAACTCGACCATGAACGTCGCCTTCCAGTTGCTGCCGTCGGGGATCAGCGGGTTGTAGGCGTCCAGCTCCTCCTGAATGCCGCTGGCCTCGAAGATCTTCTCGATGCGCAGCATCTCCTGGATCTGGTATTGCATGGTGAGGCGATCCTCGAAGTACAGGGTGGCGCTTCGACCCAGCGGCACCTGCCGGGTCTTCTTGTGCGCCATGACCCGGGCACGGAACTCCGGTCGCACCTCGGCGTACTTTTCCAGGGGGAACAAGTCGTCTCGTTGCAGCTTGGTCACCATTGTCTCTCCCATGTCTTACTCGTGCGCTATCGGCTTTTCGGTGAACAGGTAGTCTTTCAATTCGTGATCGAAGGACGGGTCGCGGCGGCGGATCCACTCCAACACCATGGCGGCGTGTTCTTTCTCCTCGTCCCGGTTGTGGGCGAGGATCGCCTTCAGCTCGTCGTCCTTGCAGGCGTCGACGCGCTGGTTGTACCAGTCGACCGCCTCCAGCTCTTCCATCAGCGAAACGATCGCGCGGTGCATGTCGCGCGTGGCGTCGCTGAGTTCGGCGATCGGTTCGTGATAACCCTCGTTGGCCATGCCTTGTCTCCCGTTGGATCAGATACCGTACGCCTTGCGCAGCAGGCTGATCGGGTGTTCCGAGTCGCTGCCGTCGCCCAGGCTGTTGGCGATGTGGTGGCCGGCCATCACACAGTCGCTGGTGTAGTGATCGGCCTCGGCCTGCTTCACCCGATTAGCTACCGGGCGCACCAGCTTCATGGCGATGTCGAAGGTGGCCTTGCGCACCCCGTAGGTGCCGTCGTGTCCCGAGCAGCGTTCGATGACCTGGATCTCGGTGTCGGGCACCAGGGCCAAGGCCTCGCGCGTCTTCGGGCCGATGTTCTGCACCCGCTGGTGGCAGGCCGCGTGGTAGGCGATCTTGCCCAGCGGCTGTTTAAAATCAGTCTTGAGCTTGCCGTCTCGGTGGCGGTGCATCAGGTACTCGAACGGGTCGAAGATGGCATCGCGCACCTTGGCCACGTCCGGGTCGTCGGGGAACATCAGGGGTAGTTCCTGCTTGAACATCAGCACGCACGAGGGTACCGGCGCGACGATGTCCCAGCCTTCGTCCACCAACCGGGCAAGCACGGGGATGTTGACGTTCTTCGCCTGCTCCACGGACTCCAGGTCGCCCAGTTCCAGCTTGGGCATGCCGCAGCACTGCTCCTTGGCCGCGATCGTCACCGGAATGCCGTTGTGCTCGAACACCGCGACCAGGTCCTCGCCGGACTGCGGCTCGTTGTAGTTGCCGTAACAGGTCGCGAACAGCGCCACGCGGCCCTTGGTCGGGCCGGCGGGCACCGCGCCGTCGCCGCGGGCGGGCTTGATACGCTTGCGCAGCGTGCTGCTGTGGTACGCGGGCACGCGGGCGTTCCTGTGCACGCCCAGCGCGCTCTCCAGCATGCCGCGAAAGGCACCGTTGCGGTTGAGTGCGTTGACCGCACCGACCACCACCGGAATCCCCGCCAGCTTCCCGACGGCGTCGGTACTGGTCAGGGTCTTGTGGGCGAACGAGGCACCCTCCTGTTTGAACTTGACCGCCTTGGCGCGCAGCATCAGGTGCGGGAAATCCACGTTCCACTCGTGCGGCGGCACGTAGGGACACTTGGTCATGTAACACAGGTCGCACAGGTAGCAGTGGTCGACGACCGTCCAATAGTCGGCCTTGGCGACGCCGTCGACCTCCATGGTCTCGGACTCGTCGACCAGGTCGAACAGGGTGGGAAACGAGTGACACAGGCTGACGCAGCGGCGGCAGCCGTGACAGATGTCGTACACCCGCTCCAACACGGCGACCAGCTTGTCCTCGTCGTAGAAATCGGGGGCTTTCCAGTCCAGCGCGTGCCGGGTGGGTGCCTCAAGACTGCCTTCTCTCGAACCGCCAGCCATGATCCTCTCCTTGCATGCGAACGCGAACTGGCGAAAGCCCCGGACCGCCGGGGCTCCGCCGGGACGTCAATCAGGCGTCGAGGTTGTCCAGGGCCTTCTGGAACCGGTTGGCATGCGAGCGCTCGGCCTTGGCCAAGGTCTCGAACCAGTCCGCGATCTCGTCGAAGCCCTCGTCGCGGGCATCCTTGGCCATACCCGGGTACATGTCGGTGTACTCGTGGGTCTCGCCGGCGATCGATGCCTTCAAGTTGTCGGAGGTGCCGCCGATCGGCAGACCGGTGGCGGGATCGCCGACCTGCTCCAGGTATTCGAGGTGGCCGTGGGCGTGGCCGGTTTCGCCTTCCGCCGTCGAGCGGAACACGGCCGCCACGTCGTTGTAGCCCTCGACGTCCGCTTTGGCAGCGAAGTACAGGTAGCGACGATTGGCCTGGGACTCGCCGGCAAAGGCGTCTTTCAGATGCTGTTCGGTTTTGCTTCCTTTGAGCGACATACGTGTATTCCTCTGATGGGTTGTGAACGGCCGCGTACACGGCGACTGCCTGCCTAAGCGTAATAGAGTGTAGGCGAAAGGTGGAAATTGGTTGTTTCGATATTATTGATAGCCCTTGCCTATTGATACCCTGCGCGCACCGGGTCCGCGAACGACTATTGTCGCCCTTTTGTCCAGGGACGCAATCGGCGGTGCCTCAAAGAATTTCCGGGGGTGCCGAAATAGCATTTCAAAACAGTCAGATGACCCTTTTTGTGGCATTCTGAAGACAGGCCGGGGACAGCGCAGGACATGACCGGATGACGGGTTCCCTCAGGGTACTCCAACTGACCGACACGCATCTGTACGCCGACCCGGCGGCCAGCCTGCTCGGCGTCAACACGCTGGAGAGCTTCCGCGAGGTCGTCGACAGCGCCCTGGCGCACGGGCCCTACGATCTGGTGCTGGTCACCGGCGACCTGGTGCACGACTCGAGCCGCGCGGGCTACGACCGCCTGGTCGCCGAGGTCCGGCGCTTCGGCGTGCCGGCGTACTGCCTGGCGGGCAACCACGACGAGGCAGCGGCCTTCGCGGCCTACCTCGGGCGCGACGGCGTCTCGGCACCCAAGCAGGTCGATGCCGGCGCCTGGCGGATCGTCCTGCTCGACTCCACCGTTCCCGGCGCAGAGGGCGGCCATCTCGGCGAGGCCGAGTTCGCGGTGCTCGTCGCGGCCCTCGCCGAGGGCGAGCGGCAGGTGCTGGTGTGCCTGCATCACCAGCCGGTGCCGGTGCACAGTGCCTGGCTGGACACCATGGCGGTCGCCAACGGCAGCGAGCTGCTGGCCGCGATCGAAGGCCAGCCGCGCGTGCGCGGGGTCCTGTGGGGGCACGTGCACCAGGAATACGACCAGGTCCACGGCGGGGTCAGGTTCATGGCGACACCCTCGACCTGCGTGCAGTTCGCGATCCGCAACGACGACTTCCAGGTCGACAATCGCCCGCCGGGCTTTCGGCTGCTCGACCTGCACGCCGACGGCAGGATCGAGTCCCGGGTGGTTCGGCTCGAGCGGGTGCCGACCGGCCTCGACATCGCCTCGGCCGGCTATTGACGGCGACGCGGCAACGGACGACCACCATGACCCCAACGCAACGAACCGCTCGCAACGCCGCCCGACTCGCCGCGCTGAGCCTGTGCGTCGCGAACCTGCTGACGGCGTCGGCCGCGAACGCAACCGGGGAGTACCCGGCGCCCCCGGGCCCGTACCGCCCGCCCGAGGCAGACGCCGCGGCACCGGCCGAGCGGGCGCCGGTCAGCCCGACCTTCCGCGACCCCGCCGCCTTTCCGATCGAACCGGTCGCCACGCCCCAGGGCGGCGACGCCGCAGCCAAGCCAGCCGCGTCGGCCACCCCGGCGCCCAGCGTGCGGCAGCCCGCTGCCGCTGCGCCGGCGCCGGCGGCGCCCTCCCTGCCGGCGACCCGTTACGCGCCGGCCTACGGCTGGCCCGGCGCGGCTTACCCGCCGGCCCGGCCGGGTTGGCAGGGGTACCGCACGGTGCCGCCGGGCTACACTGTGGCACCGCCGCCCCAACCCCCGCGCTTTCGCCAGCCTGCTCCCGCCGCGCCGCGACCGCCCGCCCCCCCGGAACAGGCGCAGCCCGCGACCCGCCCCTCCGAGCCGGGCACTGCGCCACCCGCGGCGCCAGCGCGCGGCCGGTTTCGGCCGCCGGAATTGCAGGGCACCCCCCTGGAATAAGGAACATTCGGGGCAATGCTAGGCCTCGCCCCTACGCGGTCGTGAACCCCTCGGGCGCCGGGTCCGCTACCGTCTCGCACTCGACCTCGGTGACTCGCGCGGCCGGCGGCCCGTCCCAGAGCCAGGCGCGTAGTTGCTCGAGCGCCGCGATTTCTCCACAGGCCAACACCTCCACCCGCCCGTCGGAGCGGTTGCGGGCGTAGCCGCGCAGCCCCAGCGTCGCGGCGCGGCGCCGGGTCGACTCCCGAAACCACACGCCCTGCACCCGGCCGGCGACCAGGCAGCGCACGCAGGCCGTCACGCGCCGCCGCCCTCATCCCAGCGGATGGTGGCGGCTTCGCCGACGTACAACCGCTTGTCTGCGGGGATCTGCACGCTCACCTCGACCGGGTAGACACGCTGTCCGGCCGCTTCCGCCGCCGGCTCCAGACCGATGTGGCTGACCTGGCCGGGGTAACGGTCGCCGCGCACCTCGACCTCGACCTCGGCGCCGGGCTCGAGCGCCCCGAGATCGGCCACGGGAGCGAGCCCGCGCGCCACCAGGCGGCCGCGTTCGGCGACCACCACCAGGGGCTCGCTCTGCAGCTCGCTGACGATGACCTGGCCGGGCCCGACCCGGACCTGGAGGACGACCGCGTCGTAGGGTGCGACCAGCCGGCTGCGCTCCAGATCGAGCTCGGCCTGCACCAGCCGGGCGCGTGCGGCCTGCAGGTCGGCCCGCGCCTCCTGGTAGGCGATCTCGGCCAGTTGACGTTCGTGCTCGGACAGCACGGTGCGGTCGTAGAGTTCGAGCGCGCGTTCACGTTCGCGCTCGGCCTCCTCGTAGCGGACCTGCGCCCGGGTCACCGCCGCGCGCGCACCGTCGACCTGCGCGCGGAAGCCGCGATCGTCCAGCCGCACCAGCGGCTCGCCGCGGGCCACGCGCTGGCCGGGCCGGGCCGCCACCTCGGCCACCACGCCGGACACCAGGGTCCCGAGTTCGGCGCGCTGTCCCCACTGCAGCGTGGCCTGTAGCTCGGCGGCGTGCGTCGCGCCGACAGCGCCCCAGCTCAGCATGGCCAGGGCCAGGCAAATGCGTCTCATGGTGTGGTCTCCCCGGGGGCGTCCGGCGCCCCCTGCGAATCGATCAGGCGGCCCGTCAGCGCCTGCAGGCGGGCCTGCGCCATCATCCACTGGAACAAGGCCTCGGCACGGCGATAGCGCACCGCCGAGGTCTCGACCATGGCGTCGCCGAGGTCCGTGCGAACCTCCATCTCGTACAGCGCCCGGGTACGGTCGAGGTACAGCTCGCGGTAGTCGCCGAGCACGTCCAGGGCCTCGAGCCTCACCTGCAGGTTCTGCAGCTCCAGCCACAAGTCGGTCGCCGTCTCGCGCAGTTGCAGCTCGGCCTGCGCGAGCCGCGCGCGCTCGGCCCGCAGGTCGGCGCGCGCCTCGGCGAGCTCGGCGTCGCGCGCACCGCCCGGCATGATCGGTAATTCGAGGACCACGCCGGCAGTGAACGGGTTGCGGGTCAGACTCGGCCGATTGTAAGCGGCGCCCTCGACGAAGCCGCTGATGACCGGACCGTGCGACGCCTCCGCCGCCGCCACCGCCTGCTCGGCGCTCGTCACCCGCGCCCGCAGCCCCTGGATGCCCGGGTTACCGGCGAACGCCTCGGCCAGCAGGCTTTCGAATTCCGGCGGCGGCGCCGTGTGTTCGGGTTCCGGCGGCATCAGCACGTCGGCCGGCAGTTCGCCGGGACGGTTGAGACGGTTGGCGAGCCTGGCCCGGCTGGCACGCTGCCGCGCCTGGCTCTCGAAGCGGCGCATGCGGGCTTCCTGGTAGATCGCGTCGAGTTCGGCGACGCGGATGTCCGACACCTGGCCGAGTTCGTTGCGGTCGCGCGCCTGGTCGACGTCGACGTAGGCTGCGGCCATGGCCTCGTTGTCGCGCGCGAACGCCAGATCGGCCAGCACGACGTCGAAGAAGTCCCGCATCACGGCGAGCCGGCGTTGCTGGCGGGCATCCAGGTACTCGAGGTCGCGCCCCGACAGTCGGCGTACCGCCGCCTCGGTGCTGGCTTCGGTGTAGCCGAAGTCGTACAGCCGCTTGCGCAGGGTCAGCAGGGCGTAGCTGTCGTTGTTGCTCGGATCGACGTTGACGTAGGAGGGGTCCACGCCGACCAGGCCGCCCTCGAAGGTCAGAGTCGGGTCGGACTCAGCCTCCACCGCCGCCAGCTCGGCCGCCGCGCGGTCGCGCCGGGAGGCGGCCAGTTCGAGTTCGGGGTGTGGCTGCTCGGCCAACGCCAGCGCATCCTGCAGCGTGAGCGGGTTCGGCAGGGGTTCCGGCGTCGCCGCGCCGACCG
>JARRQB010000037.1:0-11030 GCA_037382265.1 Gammaproteobacteria bacterium
CGGTTCAACACCAGTAGGCCGTAGCCGGTTTCCACCAGGTACCCCGCGCCCGGCAACTGCCCCCCCTGTACGATGAAGCCGAGCGGCGCGACCACGTCGACCAGGGCGAGTACTGCGCCCCAGGCCCACAGCCGTCGGTACAGGAACCACAGGAAGGGACTCAGCACGGCGCCCCAGTTCCAGCCCGGCACGAAGCGCGACCTCCCGTCGACGCGCAGGCGCTCGAACGCCTTGAGGTAGCGCGGGGCCTCGGGGCCGACGAACAGCGTCAGGCAGACGTCCTCGTCGGGTGCCGGGGCATCCTCGAAGGCGTCCCATCCGGCTCGCCAGTTCGACGGCCGCCGTGTCGCCTCCGGTGCACGTGTCGCCTCCGGCGCGCTGCTCGGCTTGGCTGCCGACGGCGGCTCCGGTGTAGGCGGCGGATCCCGCACGGGCAGCGGTGTGGCCTGGCCGGAGACGACGCGCCGCCGGCGCTGCCGGTTGAACTCCTCGAAGCACACGCCGCAAGCCTCGCAGGTCTCGCTGACCGTTTGCGCGTGCCCGCAGGCCGGGCAGTGCATGCGCCCGGGGTCGAACGCCGGCGGCGCGTCTGCCGGGGGTTCAACCAAGGTGCCAGGACTCCCGGCCGGCCGGGGACCGTGCCGCATCACGCGAGACCGCGTCGATCGGCAACGGCGCGATCATGAAGGGTATGTCCAAGAGGTCCGTTCCCGCAGCGACGTCTGAGCCGGGATTATATCCGCTCCCGAGGTTCACGTCGGCTCGGGATGACGTTGCTCTGCAGCCGGGCGGGCTGCCCGCGGCCCGCCTGGCTTACAATTCCGGGCCATGCCCTCCGCCGTGTTCGCCAAACCACCCAAGTCGCTGCTGCGCAAGGTCGGCAGAGCGATCGCCGAGTTCGACATGATCCGCGCCGGCGACCGCATCCTGCTGGGCGTCTCCGGCGGCAAGGACTCGCTCTCGCTGCTGCAGATCCTCGGCCAGCTGCGGCGCTACGCGCCGGTGCGCTTCGAACTGGGCGTGCTGACCGTCGACCCGGAGGTGGAGGGCTTCGATCCGGCGCCGCTCACCGCCTATTACCAGGCCCTGGGAATCCCCTGGCACTATGTCCGCCAGCCGATCATGGCGGAGGCCCGCGAGCGCATGACCGGCGACTCCTTCTGCGCCTATTGCGCCCGCATGAAGCGCGGGATCATGTACACCACCTGTCGGGAACAGGGTTACAACGCGCTCGCCCTCGCCCAGCACCTGGACGACCTGGCGGAAAGTCTCCTGATGTCGGCCTTCCACGGCGGCCAGCTGCGGACCATGAAGGCGCACTACCTTAACGATCGGGGCGACCTGCGGATCATCCGACCGCTGGTGTACGTGCGCGAGACCCAGACCGCCGCCTTCGCGGCCGCGGCGGGCCTGCCCGTGGTGCCCGACTCCTGCCCCGTCTGCTTCGCCGCCCCGACCCAGCGTGCCCGCATGAAGACTCTGCTGGCCGGCGAGGAACGTGCCAACCCACACCTGTTCGCCAACCTGCGGCATGCCATGCGGCCGCTGCTGCTGGAGGGGGGGATCCCGGAGTGAGCCATCAGCGGTCGGCGTGACAGCCCTCCCGCTCACACCACCCGATTGCGCTCCTCGCCTTGGAGAAAGGCCCGGACGTTGGCCGCCACGCCGTCGATCAGGCGCTGGCGGGACTCGCGGGCGGCCCAGGCGACGTGCGGGGTAACGATCAGACGCGGGTGCGAAACGTCGAGCAGCGGGTGCTGCGCCAGCGGCGGCTCCTGCTCGAGCACGTCCAGGGCCGCACCGCCGATGGTGCCGGCCTCGAGCGCCGACCACAGGGCACGCTCGTCGACGATCCCGCCGCGCGCGGTGTTGATCAGCAGCGCGTCGGACTTCATCAGGGAGAGCTCGCGGCTGCCGATGAGGTGGCGGGTGTTCTCGGCCAGCGGCACGTGCAGCGACAGCACGTCCGCCTTGGCCAGGACCCGCTCCAGCGGCGCCCGGCCCGGCCCGGGCGGCTGACCGGGGCGCCCGCTGACCAACACGTGCATGCCGAAGGCCTCGGCGACCCGGGCCACGCCGCGGCCGAGCTCGCCATAGCCGACGATACCCAGGGTCTTGCCCGCCAGTTCACGCACGGGAAAGTCCAGCACGGCGCGGTGTTCTTCCAGGCGCGTGGTCAGCGCCAGGACCAGCGCGAACACGTGCTGGACCACGGACGGGGTACCGTAGCCGGTCACGTTGGTCACGGCGACGCCGAGGTCGCGGGCGGCGTCCAGGTCGACGTTGTTGGTACCGGTCGCCGCCACGCAGACCAGTTTCAGCCCCGGTGCGTTCGCCATGGCGTCGCGCGACAACCGCACCTTGTTCGAAACCACCACGTCGGCAGCGGCGATGCGGCCCGCGGTGTCGCCCGGTGCGCTGCTCGGGTGCATCCGCCAGTCGCCCAGCGTTGCTTTCAACGCCGACAGGTCGAGGTCGGCCGGGTGGACGGAGTCGAGGTCGAGAAACACACCCTGCATGGTCGGGGTCCTGAATGGCATCCGGACTTGCGATAATAGCGGCAGCATGCGGGCAAGCCCACGGCTTGCGGCATGACAGGCGCGCGCCAGGGGTCTGATCGGTCGAGCAGGGGGCCAGGCGGGCAACACGATCGCGAGGCACAGCGAATGCAGTCGGACGAAACCGAACACAGACCCGTGCCGGTCTGGGATCTCCCCACCCGCCTGTTCCACTGGCTGTTGGTGGCGGCCGTCGCCACCTCGTGGCTCAGCGTCGAACTCGGCGCGATGGAGGTCCACCGCTGGAGCGGCTACGCCATTCTGTCCCTGGTCGTGTTTCGCCTACTGTGGGGCGTGTTCGGCAGCCCCCACGCCCGTTTCGGCGACTTCGTACGAGGCCCTGGGGCGGTCTGGCGCTACCTGCGCGGCCACGACGTCGACTACGGCGGGCACAACCCGCTGGGCGGCTGGGCGGTGCTGGCATTATTGGCGCTGCTGCTGGTGCAGGCGGTCAGCGGGCTGTTTGCGACCGACGAGATCCTGTTCGAGGGGCCCTACTACCCGGCAGTGGCCGCCGAGACGGCCGCCTGGCTGACCGGCGTGCACAAGCAGAATTTCGACCTGCTGCTGGCTCTGGTCGCCCTGCACGTCGCGGCGGTGCTGTTTCACCGCCTGGCCCGGGGCCACGACCTGCTGCGCCCCATGCTCACCGGGCTCGACCCCGAGCGGCCCGGCCGCGCCCGCCCGCGCCCGTGGTGGCTGGCGCTGACCGCGGCCGCGATCGCCACCGGTGCCGTCGCCGGCCTGCTGGCGCTGGCGCCGCCGCCGGTGAGTTACTTCTGACGACGGCCGGTAGCTCCCGCTACTCCTTGAACGCGTCGTGGCAGCCCTTGCAGGTCTTGGCAGTGGCGGCGAACTGCTCCTTGATCGCAGCACGATCAGCGCCGGCGGCGACCTCCGCGAGCTTGGCGGTCTGCTCGGCCAGGCGCTGCATACCGCGCTCGAACTTACCCCAATCGAGCCAGATGTCCGGCTTGGCGTCGCTGCCTTCGCCTTCGCTGTCCGTCGGGAAGCCGCGCAGGATGTCGATGCCCGCCACTGCGGCGAGGTCGGCGGCGTGCCGTGCGAAGGCGGCCTGGTCGTACTCCAGTTCGCCCTTGAGCATGGCACCCATGGGCTTGAAATTGGCGCCCACCAGCGTCATCGCGGACTGCCGGTACTTGATGGCGCGTTCCGTGGGAGTCTCGTCGGCCGGCGCGGCGGCCGGCGCCAGCAAGACGCCTCCGATCACGGCGAAGGCCAAGGTAGATGGTAAGTGCTTCATAGCATGGATCCTTGGTTGTGGTGAATCACCGTAGCGAAAATACAGCACGAAAGCTGCCTGTCTGGAGAACCTAAACCGCGTAGATCGTGGCACTTTGAGTGCGCTGCCACCCGCAAAATGCTGCAGTGCATTATATTGGCAGGCACCGCAGCCGAGAACACCCGCAACCGCATGAGCGATGCCAGCAGCCGAATTCGCGAAATCCCGTACAACTACACGTCGTTCTCCGACCGCGAGATCGTCGTGCGGTTCCTCGGCGAGGAGATCTGGCAGCTCATCGAGCGGCTGCGCGGCTCCCGCCGCACCGGACGCTCGGCGCGCATGCTGTTCGAGGTGCTGGGCGACATGTGGGTGGTGGCACGCAACCCCTACCTGCAGGACGACCTCGAGCGCAACCTGGGCCGGCGTGAGGCTTTGGTGCACGCCCTCGATCACCGGCTCGACCAGTTCGAGCAGCGGCTGAACGACAATGCCGACGCGGCGCGCCTGCTGGCGGCGGCGCGCGAGGCGGTCAGCCGCTTTGCCAACTGCTTCGCCGCCAACGTGGCGCTGCGCCACCAGGTACGGCGTGCGCTGACCGGTCTGACGCGCAGCGACAACGTCGATTTTGGCGGCCTGGCGCGAGTCTCCCACGCCACCGATGCGACCGACTGGCGCGTCGAAATGCCGTTCGTCGTCATCTCGCCGGACACCGAGGCGGAGGTGGCCGGCGTCGTCAAGGCCTGCGTGGCAGCCGGCCTGACCATCATCCCGCGTGGCGGCGGCACCGGCTACACCGGCTCGGCGGTGCCTCTGCATCCGCACAGTGCGGTGATCAACACCGAAAAGCTCGAGTCCCTCTCCGACGTCGAACACCTCACCCTACCCGGGCTCGAAGGCGAGGGGGCAGGCAGGAAGATTCCTACCGTCCGCACCGGCGCAGGCGTGGTCACCCGCCGGGTGGCCGAACTGGCCGCCCGCCACGGGCTTGCCTTTGCCGTCGACCCGACCTCCCAGGACGCCTCCACCATCGGCGGCAACATCGCCATGAACGCGGGCGGCAAGAAGGCGGTGCTGTGGGGCACGACGCTGGACAACCTGGTTTCCTGGCGCATGGTCATGGCCAACGGCGACTGGATCGAGGTCGAGCGGGTCAACCACAACCTCGGCAAGATCCACGAGCAGGCGGAGGTCGTCTTTCGCGTCTGGGCGCTCGACAGCCGTGGCGAGTCGCGCACCGAACTGCGCGACGAGATCCGCATGCCGGGCGCCGCCTTCCGCCGCTCGGGCCTCGGCAAGGACGTCACGGACAAGTTCCTGTCCGGCCTGCCCGGCGCGCAGAAGGAGGGCTGCGACGGCCTGATCACCTCCGCCCGTTTCGTGCTCCATCGCATGCCGACCCACGCGCGCACCGTGTGTCTGGAGTTTTTCGGTACCGACCTCGCCCGAGCGGTGCCGGCGATCGTCGAGATCAAGGACCACATCGAAGCCCTGCCGGACGTGCAGATGTCGGGTCTGGAGCACCTCGACGAGCGCTATGTGCGCGCGGTGAAGTACGCCACCAAGGCCTCGAACCGCGGCGAGCGGCCGAAGATGGTGCTGATCGCCGACCTGGTGTCGGACGACGAAACGGCGGTCGGCCGCGCGGCGTCCGAGACCGTGCGGCTGGCCAATGCGCGCGAGGCGGAGGGCTTCATTGCGGTCAGTCCCGAGGCGCGCCGGCGGTTCTGGCTCGACCGCGCCCGCACCGCCGCCATTTCCGCGCACACCAACGCCTTCAAGATCAACGAGGACGTGGTCATTCCGCTCGAGCGCCTGGCCGAGTACAACCGCGGCATCGAGCGCATCAACATCGAGCAGTCCGTGCGCAACAAGCTCGAGATCATGGCTGCCGTGCTCGGCTACCTGGACGGTGATCTGCCCGAGGCCCGCCGGGCGGAGGACTACGAGGAGTCGGAGGAGACCACAGCCTTCCTGCACGCCAAACGTGCCGCGGCGCGTGAGGTGCTACGTGCCGCGCACGAGCGCTGGCAGCGGGTGCTGGACAACCTCGACGCGCCCGCCCAGGCCCACTCGCACCTGCTGCGCGATGCCGAGGTGCCGCTGATACGCGACGGCGACAGCCTGCTCGAGATGATGCTGCGGCGCGACTTGCGCCAGAGCTACCGCAAGGAGGTCGCCAACCGCCTCAACGAGATCTTTGCCGGCCAGGACCTGGCCGGCGTGCGCGAGCACCTCGAGCGCATCCACGCGCGCATCCGCGACTCGCGCCTGTTCGTCGCCCTGCACATGCACGCCGGCGACGGCAACGTGCACACCAACATCCCGGTGCACTCGGCCGACTACAGGATGTTGGGCGAGGCCGACCGCATCGTCGACCGGATCATGCACCTGGCCCAGTCGCTCGACGGCGTCATCTCCGGCGAGCACGGCATCGGGCTCACCAAGATCCGCTACCTGTCGGCGGACAAGCTGCACGCCTTCGCCGAGTACAAGGCCAGGGTCGACCCCGAGGGGCGCTTCAACAAAGGCAAGCTGCTGGCGGGCTCGGGGCTCGTCGGGGCCTATACGCCGTCGCTGCGCCTGGTCGAGCAGGAGGCGATCCTCCTGGAGGACAGCGCCCTGGGCGCCCTGAACGACGAGATCAAGCACTGTCTGCGCTGCGGCAAGTGCAAACCGGTGTGCATGACTCACGTACCGCGCGCCAACCTGCTGTATTCGCCGCGCAACAAAATCCTCGGCACCGGGCTGCTGATCGAGGCCTTCCTGTACGAGGAACAGACCCGGCGCGGCCTCTCGCTCGAGCACTTCGACGAGATGAACGACGTCGCCGACCACTGCACCGTGTGCCACAAATGCGCCAACCCCTGCCCGGTCGACATCGACTTTGGCGAAGTGACCATTCGGATGCGCGGGATCCTGACCGAGCGCGGCCAGAAGCGGTTCAACCCCGGCACCTGGGCCGCGATGCAGTTCCTCAACGCGACCGACCCGCGCAGCATCGCGCTGCTGCGCCGGGCCATGGCCGACTGGGGCTTCAAGGCGATCTCGCTCGGCCACGACCTGGCCAAACGCTTTCGCCTGCTCGGCCGTCCGACGCGCGACGGCGGCCCGGCGTTACCGGCCGCCACCTCGCACAAGCCCGGACTGCGGAGCCAACTGGTCGAGCTGGTCCGGCGGCCGATTCGCGTCGAGCTGCCCAGGCGCAGCTACCGCGCCGAACTGGGGCTGGAGGACCGGCGCTACGTCCCCGTGCTGCGCGACCCGACCCGCACGGAGGAGCAGGGCAGGGACACCGTGTTCTATTTTCCCGGCTGCGGCTCAGAACGCCTGTTTTCGGACATCGGCCTGGCCACCCTGGCGATGTTGTGGGAGACCGGTGCCGAGACGGTATTGCCACCCGGGTATTTGTGCTGCGGTTACCCGCAGACCTCCGCCGGCCAGCATGCCCGCGGCCAGCAGATCACCACCGAGAACCGCGTGCTGTTCCACCGCATTGCCAACACCCTCAACTATCTCGACATTCGCACCGTGCTCGTCTCCTGCGGTACCTGCATGGATCAGCTGCTCAAGTACGAGTTCGAGCGCATCTTCCCCGGCTGCCGGCTGCTCGACATCCACGAGTACCTGATGGAACAAGGGGTCTCGATCGCGGGCGTCGAAGGGGTGCAGTACCTCTATCACGACCCCTGCCACACGCCCATGAAGACCCACGCCCCGACCCAGGTGGCCGAACGCCTGCTCGGCAAGCCTGCCGTGTCGTCGGACCGCTGCTGCGGGGAGTCCGGCACCCTGGGTACTGCGCGGCCGGACATCGCCAACCAACTGCGTTTCCGCAAGGCGGAGGAACTGCGCAGGGGCATCGCCGAGGTGACGGGCAAGGCCGCGCCGCCCGCGGCCGAGGTCAGCGGGCAGGTCAAACTGCTCACCTCCTGCCCGGCCTGCCAGCAGGGGCTCGCCAAGTTCGCCGACGAGACCGGGCTGAAGACCGACTACATCGTCGTCGAGCTCGCCCGCCACCTCCTCGGCGAGGGCTGGCAGCGGCAATTCATCGCCCAGGCGCGGCGCGGCGGCATCGAACGCATTCTGTTGTGAAGGGCCGACGCCGTCGGTCGCGCGCTGCATCGCCGCTGCCCGGCCGCCGCTCGGGCCGAGATCAGGGCGGGGCCGGAGAGCCCGTGCCGCCCGGCGTGCGCCGCCCCAAGCGCCCGGTCGGCTAGAATGCACCGGACGTCACACGGAGCGAACTGAGATGAGCCTGATCGCACGGTATTGCCTGATCCTCGGCCTCGCGGTTGCGGCGACCAACGGCCACGCCGAAACCCGGGGTCCGACGCACAACCTCGTCAGTTTGACGGCGGCTGCCAGCAGCCAGGTCCCCAACGACCTGCTGGTGGCCGTGCTGGGCGCGACCGCCGAGGGCAGCGCGGCGCGACGCCCGGCGGACGAGGTCAACCGAGCGGTGAACTGGGCCCTAGACCAGGCCAGGGCGAGCGCAGGCGTGCGGGTACAGACGCACAGCTACGGCAGCTCGCCGATCTATCGCGACAACACCCTGCAGGGCTGGCGCGTGCACCAGTCGGTGCGCCTGGAAAGCGCGGACAGCGCGCTGCTCAGCGACCTGATCGCCCGCCTGCAGGAGCGCCTCGCGCTGCAATCCCTGGGGTTCGAGGTGTCGACTGCCGCGCAAAGCGCAGCGGAAGACGAGCTGATCGCCCGGGCGCTGGCGGCGTTTCGGCAACGCGCCGAGCTGGTCACCCGGGAGCTCGGGCGCAGCGGCTACCGCCTGGTGCGCGTCGACGTCGACACCGGCGGCGCCCGGCCGCCGCGTCCCATGCTGCGCGCCTCGGCAGCCATGGCCGCCGAGGCCGTTGCCCCGCCGCAGGTCGAGGCCGGCACGCGCGAACTGACCGTGAGGGTCAGCGGGACCATCGAAGTGACCGAGGACTAGCAGCCAGCCGCGTCGGCGGGATGGGACAACTGAACCCCGCGCCCCAGCCTCGCCCGCGGTTCGGTCCGTCGGCACGCGGCGCATTGCACCACGGTACCCGACGTGCAACCCGACGAGCTCACCAGCACCCCGGTCAAGCCCTCAGGAGTGCAGTGCGCGCAGCGGCGGCTCCGTACCGAGGCGCGTCTCCATCTGCCGCAGCCGCTGCCAGGCGTCGGGAAAGCGCTGACGCCGCGGATCGCGCGCTGCCAGCAACGCCCTGGCCTGAGCCACCAGTTCGGCCAGTTGTGCGCCGTCGAACAGCTCGAGTGCCGCCGTCAGAGCCGCCTCGCCCTCGCTCAACAAGGTGGGCACCAGTTCGTCTGCCGCAATGGCGCTCTGCGGGTGCAGCAGGTCCGCGACCAGCGGCTGTTCCAGCAGGGTGAAGTGGGCGGCGCGCGCCCCTTCCTCCTGCTCCAACTCAGCCATCGCCAGCGGGTCGCCCGCGGCCGAACGGCGAACGGTCTGCGCGATCACCGCCACCAGTTGCCGGATCGCGGTCTGGTTGCCCGCTTGCTCGTCGGCCAGGCCCGCCGAGGTCTCGTACAGGCGCTCGAGGTCGCTCTTGAGATCGAGCACCACCTGGGTCTCCTCGTTCGGGGCGAGCGAAACCGCACGCTGCACGGTCTCACGCAGTTCCCCGAGGAAGCCGATCAGTTCCTGGTGGTCCAGTCGCTGAACCTCCAGCAGCTCGGCGTCGCTCACGCCGCGCACGGGGTTGGCAAACAGGTCGTTGGCGAGGCGGCGTCGGTAATGGCGTTCGTGGCGGCCGGGCCGTTCGCTAAAGGGGACTCGGGTGGACATGGGCGTCGGCATCGCTTCGGGCACCGTCGGCCCCGAGGTTACCACGACGCAGCGCGCACGACGAACTGCCGACCAGGCACTCCCGGCGCCCATTGGGCCGCGCGGCACAGGCCGCCAGCGCGGGCCGGCACGCGCACGGACAGGCGAGCGGTATCGGCGCCGCGGCTCGCCTTTGGTTAAGGTTTGACGACCAACCGCCGCTTACACTATGTGTATACAGTGTACGGCGGACCTGGCGGGAGGAGCGGATGAGACTCGGCTTGGCCTCGGCGGTGCTGTTGGCGGCGCTGGCCGGACTGGCCGTCCACGCCGCGGAACGGCGGGGTTGCGACAACCTCGGCTGGCCGCAGGCAGGCGCCTCGTCGGCCGACCTGCGCGATCTCGCGGCCCGGTGCGAGAGCGGCGACGCCGCCGCCTTGTTCTACAACCGCGCCTACCACCTCGACCTGTTGGAGAGGTACCGGTCTCTGATCCGGCTAACCCCGGCCAGCGGCCAGGAAGACTTCAAGGACTACCACGCCTACCGCATCTTCATCGGCCTGACCGAGGCACTCGCCGACCAACGCCGCCGCGAGTCGGGCCGACAACCGACCGCCTGGCTCAACAGCGTCTACGACCGCGCCACGGAAATCGCCGAGCTGCGTCTGCGCGGCTACGATCTGCAGGCCGACCGGCTGGAACGCGACGCCTGGGACGAACGCCCGCCCGCACAGCGCGACTAGCTCCCCAGATCCCGGGAACCGCGGAGCTGCGCAGCCGCACTGGCGCAGGCGGGTCCGTGCCTTCCCCCGCGGCCCTCGACCCGCGCTGGGACGTGGCGCTCGAGGCGCTGCTGGGCGAAACCTGTGCGACCGAGGGCCGTGCCTTGTCGATCGCCGACCTCAAGACGCTGGCCGGTACACACACCATCCGCCTGGACGACATTCTCGACACCCTGTGCCAGCTCGTCCGGCACGGGCGCTGGGTCTACGAGCAGCCGCCGGGCGTCCCCGCCGCGCCGGACGACCACATGTGCAAACTGTTGCGCGCCAACCATCGGCTGAACGACCAGCAGTTGGCCCGCCTCGCCGGAGACTGGCGCCCCGCCACCTGACCCCGAACCCGGCGCGGCATATAATCGGCGCCCTCCCAAGGGAACCGCCGCACCGTGTCGAACCCCGTCGCCCGTCTGTGTCTGCTCGCCTTGTTCTGCCTGCCCGCCGCCTTGGCCGGCGCCGACCAGCTCGACGTCGAGACGCGGCTGGGCGACCAGATTCCGGTGACCGCCTTCCCCGCCGCCGGGGAACGCCTGCTGCTGTGGTTGCCCGGCGAGTTCGGGTTGACCCCGCGGCAGCGACCGACGGCCGAGGCCCTGGCCGAACGCGGCATCGAGGTGTGGCAGCCGGACCTGCACGGCGCCTGGTTCCTGCCGCCCGGACGCTACAGCCTGCTGGAC
>JARRQB010000038.1:0-8186 GCA_037382265.1 Gammaproteobacteria bacterium
CGGCCCGCACGACCAACCACAGAGTATGTGCCCCGCGTTCGGGGCGTTGCGGGTCGGTCTGCGGATGCGGCGTACCGCCAGCGTGCTGTGTGGTTCGGCCTGCTGCGTCTACGGCTTGACCTTTACCTCGCATTTTTACGGCGCCCGCCGCACCGTGGGTTATGTCCCGTTCGACTCCGAGACGCTGGTCACCGGCAAGCTGTTCGAGGACGTGCGCGAGTCGGTGTTCCAGCTTGCCGACCCGGACCATTACGACGCCGTGGTAGTGATCAACCTGTGCGTTCCCACGGCCTCGGGCGTGCCCCTCGACCTGCTGCCAAAAGAAATCAACGGCGTGAGGGTGATAGGCATAGACGTCCCGGGCTTCGGGGTGCCGACTCATGCCGAGGCCAAGGATGTGCTGGCCGGGGCCATGCTGGGCTACGCACACACCGAGGCCGCGCGCGGCCCGGTGCAGCAGCCACGCCAAGGGCTGAGCGAGCGGCCGAGCGTGACCCTGGTCGGGGAAATTTTTCCGGGCGACGCCGTGGGGATCGGACGCATTCTCGAACCGCTGGGTCTGGCGGCCGGGCCGGTCGTGCCGACGCGAGAGTGGCGCGAACTCTACGAGGCGTTGGATTGCGCCGCCGTTGCGGCACTGCACCCCTTCTATACCGCTGCGCTGCGCGAGTTCGAGGTGGCGGGTCGCACCTGCGTCGGCTCGGCACCGGTCGGGTACGAAGGTACGGCCGCTTGGCTGCGTAGTGTGGGCGAGGCCTGCGGCGTGCCGAGCAAGCGCATCGATGCAGCCGCGAAGACTGTGTTGCCGGTGGTGCGCGCAGGTCTCGACGCGGCGCGGATCGATGCCCGGGTCACGCTTTCGGGCTACGAAGGGTCCGAGCTGCTGGTAGCCCGGCTGTTGCTCGAGAGCGGTGCCGACGTGCGCTACGTCGGTACGGCGTGCGGCAAGACCCGTTGGTCCGACGCCGACCGGGAATGGTTGGAGGCCAAGGGCGTGATCGTCCGCTACCGGGCGTCGCTTGAAGACGATCTGGCGGCGGTGCAGGAGTTCCAGCCCGACATCGCGATTGGGACCACGCCGGTGGTGCAGAAGGCAAAGGAACTCGCCGTCCCGGCCCTGTACTTCACCAATTTGATCTCGGCTCGGCCGCTCATGGGGGCGGCCGGGGCTGGTTCGCTGTCCCAGGTCATCAACGCAGCGCTCGGCAACCGCGGGCGCTTCGAACGGATGCGGGCCTTCTTCGACGGCGTGGGCGCAGCCGACAATGCCGGCGTGTGGCAGGAAGCGCCGGTCGCCCACCCGGGCTTCCGCGACGCCTACCGCCGTCAGGTCCAGCGCCGCGCCAAGCAGCGCAAGGCGCAGGAGATGGTCTGATGCTCGTGCTCGACCACGATCGTGCGGGCGGCTACTGGGGTGCCGTGAACGTGTTCTCGGCGGTAAAGGGCTTGCAGGTGATCATCGACGGGCCGGTCGGCTGCGAAAACCTGCCGGTCACCTCGGTGCTGCACTACACCGACGCCCTGCCACCCCACGAGTTGCCCATCGTGGTTACCGGGCTCGCCGAGGAGGAACTGGGCCAGCACGGGACCGAGGGGGCGCTGCGGCGTGCGCATGAAACCCTGTCTCCGGACCTGCCGAGCGTGGTGGTGACCGGGTCGATCGCAGAGATGATCGGCGGCGGCGTGACCCCCGAAGGTACCAACATCGAGCGGTTCCTGCCGCGCACCATCGACGAGGACCAATGGCAGAGCGCGGACCGCGCCATGTACTGGCTGTGGCAGCGCTACGGCAACCAGCGTCGGCCGCGCGCGGAGGCGCCTGCTGGGGGGGCTGAGGCCAAGCCGCGCGTCAACATCATTGGTCCGGCCTATGGCTATTTCAACACCTGGTCGGATCTCGCCGAAGTGCGTCGCCTGGTCGAGGGCATCGGCGCCGAGATAAACCTGGTGTTTCCGCTCGGTACGCACCTCGAAGACGTCCCGCGACTCGGCGACGCCGACGTGAACGTATGCATGTATCGCGAGTTCGGCCGGTTGCTGTGCGAGGCGCTCGATCGGCCCTATCTACAGGCACCGATCGGCCTGCACAGCACCACCCGCTTCCTGGAGACGCTCGGCGAGCTCCTCGGGCTCGACGCGCAGCCCTTCATCGAGCGCGAGAAGCACACCACCATCAAGCCCGTGTGGGACCTGTGGCGCTCGGTCACCCAGGACTTCTTCGGCACGGCGAGCTTCGCGATCGCGGCCAACGAGACCTATACCCGAGGCGTGCGCCACTTTCTCGAAGAGGAACTCGGCCTGCCGTGCACCTTCGCGTTCGCCCGCCGCCCCGGTGTCAAACCGGACAACGACGCGGTGCGACAAGCGGTCCGGGAGCGCCCGCCGCTGATCCTGTTCGGCAGCTACAACGAGCGCATGTACCTGGCCGAGAGCGGCTCCCGCGCGGTCTATATCCCGGCTTCGTTGCCGGGCACGATCGTGCGGCGCCACACGGGAACGCCCTTTATGGGCTACTCAGGGGCGACCTACCTCGTCCAGGAGGTTTGCAACGGACTGTTCGATGCCTTGTTCAACATCCTTCCGCTTGGCACCGATCTCGATCAGGTGGCGGCGACCCCGACCCGGGTGCGCTCGGAGATTGCCTGGGACGAAGCTGCCCAGGCAGCGCTCGAGCAGGTTGTCGAGGCGACACCCGTGTTGATCCGCATCTCCGCGGCGAAACGCCTCCGCGACGCCGCCGAGCGAAGTGCCCGCGGCAATGGGGAAGACAAGGTCAAAACAGCTCACGTCGAGGAGGCGCGCAGCCAGCTGGCCGCCGGTGGCGGCGCCGCATGAGCCCCGCGATACCGGTGACCCGGTCAACCAATAGACAAGGGGAGAGACGCCAACATGCTTGCAGCAACTGACACCCAACACACGGTAGCGGACATCGCCCGCGAGGACAGGAAGGAGTTTCGACGCCTGTTCGGCGTCGCGTTCGTGCTGTTCTTCCTGATTGCGGCGGTAAGCCGTCTGCTGCCTCGTGCCTGGCGGCCGCTCGCTGCGGCTTCGGGCAGGAGAGAGTCGATATATGCCGAGGCGGTGCGGGCGGCGTACACGGCCATCCCGTTCGCTTTCACGCGTTGAGGGGGGAGTCGCCGCCGCGTGCGTGGGATGCGGACAGACGAATGAGTACGGCTGATTGCCGGAGGACTGAAAGATGGCGATGTTGAGTTTTGAGCGAAAATATCGCGTTAGGGGCGGCACGCTGATCGGCGGCGACCTGTTCGACTTCTGGGTCGGGCAGTTTTACGTCGGCTTCTTCGGCGTGACCACGATCTTCTTCTCGCTGCTGGGTACGCTGCTGATCGTCTACGGCGCGGCCCTGGGCCCGACCTGGAACATCTGGCAGATCAACATCGCCCCGCCAGACCTGGAGTACGGTCTGGCACTTGCGCCGCTGAAGGAAGGCGGGTTGTGGCAGTTGATCACCATCTGCGCCATCGGCGCCTTCGTCTCCTGGGCACTGCGCCAGGCGGAGATCGCGCGCAAGCTCGGGATAGGTTTGCACGTGCCGTTCGCGTTCAGCTTCGCCATCCTCGCCTACGTGGTGCTGGTGGTCGTGCGACCGTTGATGCTCGGCGCCTGGGGCCACGGTTTTCCGTACGGCATCATCAGCCATCTCGACTGGGTGTCGAACGTTGGCTATCAGTACCTGCATTTCCACTACAACCCGGCGCACATGATCGCCATCAGCTTCTTCTTTACCACCACGCTGGCGCTGTCGATGCACGGGTCGCTGATCCTGTCCGTCACCAACCCGAAGAAAGGTGAACCGGTCAAGACTGCCGAGCACGAAAACACCTTCTTCCGCGACGATATCGGTTACTCCGTCGGGGCACTGGGCATCCATCGGCTGGGCCTGTTCCTCGCGCTGTCCGCCGCATTCTGGAGCGCCGTGTGCATCCTGATAAGCGGTCCTTTCTGGACCCGTGGCTGGCCGGAATGGTGGAACTGGTGGCTGCAACTGCCGATCTGGTCCTGAGGCGAGGGTATCGACATGGCTGAGTATCAGAACATCTTCACACGCGTCCAAGTCAGATCGCCTGCCTACCCAGGCGTCTCGCTGGGCGCCGGCAACCTGTTCCGCCAGGGCGGGACGCGTTTTTCCTACTGGCTGGGTAAGATCGGTGACGCCCAGATCGGGCCGATCTACCTGGGAGCGACCGGCGTGCTGTCGCTGGTGTTCGGGTTCATCGCGATCGAAATCATCGGCCTCAACATGTGGGCTTCGGTGAACTGGGATCCGGTCGAGTTCGTGCGCCAGCTGCCCTGGCTCGCCCTCGAGCCGCCGCCACCGGAGTACGGCCTGAGCATTCCGCCGCTCCACGACGGTGGCTGGTGGCTGATGGCCGGCTTCTTCCTCACGGCCTCGATCCTGCTTTGGTGGATGCGAACCTATTTCCGCGCGCGCGCACTCGGCATGGGTACGCACATGGCGTGGGCCTTCGCCGGGGCGATCTGGCTGTACCTGGTTCTCGGGTTCATCCGCCCGCTGTTGATGGGCAGTTGGAGCGAAGCGGTGCCGTTCGGGATATTCCCGCACCTCGACTGGACGGCGGCGTTCTCGATCCGCTACGGCAACCTCTTCTACAACCCCTTCCACATGTTGTCGATCGCCTTCCTGTACGGCTCGACGCTGCTGTTCGCCATGCACGGTGCGACCGTGTTGGCGGTCAGCCGTTTTGGCGGCGATCGCGAGATCGACCAGATCGTCGACCGAGGCACCGCCAGCGAGCGCGCCCAGCTGTTTTGGCGCTGGACCATGGGCTTCAACGCGACCATGGAATCCATCCATCGTTGGGCCTGGTGGTTCGCCGTGCTGACCGTCGTCACCGGCGGCATCGGCATCCTGTTGACCGGGACCGTGGTCGACAACTGGTACTTGTGGGCCGTCAAGCACGGAGTGGCTCCGGCGTATCCGGCAATCGAACCCGGAGCCGTAGTCGATCCGATGGCCACGGGGGCGATGCAATGAAACTCATCAATCGAAACGGCTTCGTGCAGCTTGTCGCAGGTACCTTGTCCGCCGTGATCCTGGCCGGCTGCGAACGGCCCCCGATGGACACCGTGCAACGCGGTTACCGGGGACTCGGCATGGAGGCCGTCGTCAACCCGCGGTTACTCGAGGACAAGGTTCAGGCCAACGTGCCGCCAGCCGCTCTGCCAACGACTGACGTGGGAGGACCGAAGGCGTCCGAGGTCTATCAGAACGTCCACATCCTGGGCGACCTCGACGTGGCGAGCTTCACGAGGCTGATGACGGCAATCACCAGCTGGGTCGCGCCGGAGCAGGGCTGCACCTACTGCCACGCCGGCGAGGACTTCGCCTCGGACGACGTCTACACCAAGCGCGTCGCCCGAGTGATGCTCGCCATGACCCAGCGCACCAACCAGGACTGGAAAAGCCACGTCGGCAACGCCGGGGTCACCTGCTACACCTGCCACCGTGGCCAGCCGGTACCGGAGGAGGTGTGGACCACCGACCCTGGCCCTGCGCACGCCAAGGGTTTGGCGCCGTCGCAGCAGAACATCGGCGCACCCGCGGTGGCCTACGCGTCGCTGCCCTACGATCCGTTCACACCGTTCCTCGAGCAGGAGAACGACATCCGGGTGATTTCCGACGCGGCCCTGCCGGCGGGAAGCCGCAAGTCCATCAAGCAGACGGAGTGGACCTACGGCCTGATGATGCACTTTTCCGACGGGCTCGGGGTCAACTGTACGCACTGCCACAACAGCCGTTCGTTTTTCGCCTGGGACCAAAGCCCACCGGCGCGCACGACCGCTTGGTACGGCATCCGTTTGGTGCGCGAGTTGAACAACGCGTTTATCGGTTCGACCGCCGACATTCTGCCGGCTTCTCGCAAGGGCCCGCTAGGTGATCCGCTGAAGGTCAATTGCGCGACGTGCCACCAGGGAGCCTACCGGCCGATGTTCGGTGCGCAGATGCTCGCCGACTATCCGAGCCTGTCGAAGCTCAGTGGCAAGGCCAAGGACGTGAGAGTGCAAACGGCCGAACTCAAGGCGCCTGACGGCAAGTGAAGCCGATATGCCGGGTACGAACAACCGGTCGTTTGTGGGGCACGGCGATGGCGCCGGAACGGTCGGTTGTCCGTGCCCCGAGAGTTCTTTGATTCAGGAAAGCCGGGCGCTCGCGCCAAGGTCGTTGGGAATCGAAGAAGGTGCCCCGTCGTGCCGAGGCTCACGATGGCGGTGCTGAGTGGTGACCCCGGGATCGGGTTTGCACCCGTCACGGGGTTGTAGCAATAGCCTCATCTGTAACTCTAGAGGACAGAACCATGACTGACGAAGAAAGAAGTCTCACGGGACTGACTGAAGGAGAAGCGAGGGAGTTTCACTCGATCTTCATCAAGAGCTTCCTCGGCTTCACCGCCGTCGCTGTCGTGGCCCATATCCTGGCTTGGATGTGGCGGCCCTGGCTGCAATAGGCCTCGACTTCAGACGACCCTCAACGTCGCGGTCCCGGAGGGCGAAACAGACCTCGCCGCGAATGACCATGGAGATTCGAGATGCATAAAATCTGGATGATCTTCGACCCACGGCGAACATTGATCGCGCTGTTTGCGTTTCTGTTCGTATTGGCCTTGCTGATCCACTTCATCCTGTTGAGCACTGATCGCTACAACTGGCTGGAAGGGGCGGGCGCGGCTTCGTCCGCGGCAGCTCAAATGGCTCCTCTACCCCCGGCGAGAAGCTAGGGACCTAGAGGTGACAGGCCACGACGGCGGATGGCTTTCCTTCGGCTCCGGCCGATAGCATCCGCCGTCCTCTCTTCCGGCCGCAGCGACGCGGGCGACTCCTCGCCGCAACCTGCTGTGGTGCGGCGCCAGAACCGGACCCATTCGATGGAACAGCGCATCGTGTCGTTCGACGACGAACTCCTGATCCTCGTCGACGAGCAAGACAACGTCACCGGCTACGACAGCAAACGCAACGTTCACCGTGGCGCCGGACTGCTGCACCGGGCCTTCTCCATTTTCCTGTTCAGCGCCGATGGTAAGGTTTTGATGCAACGGCGCAGC
This sequence comes from Gammaproteobacteria bacterium, assembly GCA_037382265.1. Lineage (GTDB taxonomy): Bacteria > Pseudomonadota > Gammaproteobacteria > Chromatiales > Chromatiaceae > JARRQB01. Next base: position 7,083 of record JARRQB010000038.1, read on the forward strand.
GCCAACAAGCTGCTGTGGCCCTCGTATTGGACCCACAGTTGCTGCAGCCATCCGCGCAAGGGCGAGGACTACGCGGCGGCGGCACAGCGGCGGCTCGACGAGGAACTCGGGGTCACCGCTGACCTCGAGTTGCTGTATCAATTCAAATACGCTGCGGGGTTCGATGGCCGCGGTTCGGAGCGAGAACTGTGTGCCGTGTTTGTGGGGCGACTCGACGCACCTGACGCGGTCGTGCCAAACGCCAACGAAATCGCCGCATGGCGCTGGGTCGAACTCGCCGAGGTCGACCACTGGGTCGCGGTTGCCCCGGAACGATTGACGCCTTGGTTCCTGCTCGAATGGCGCCGGCTGCGTGGCGAGCAACGGCCGGCGATCGCAGGGCTTTGCCGCGGAGGCTTGCACTGAGCCGTCCGCAGGCGGGGGGCTCCCCTACCAGCGAATTTCGAACACGCACGCGGGCGCCCCGCGAGCCTGGCAAGCGACCTCGCGTGCCCTGCCGTGTGCTGCGACCAGATCGCGGTAGATGCGTTCGAAGGTCGCCGCGTAGTAATCGCACACCGGCTCCACGGAGCTCAATTTCCGGCACAGCGGGCAGTCGTACAGGCTGATGCGGACCGGCGGGCCGAACGCGAACTCGACTTTGGCGCTGCCGGCAAAGGTCCACGTGTGCCTGCCGATCCCCTTCAGCAGCAGGCGACTTGCGTAGCGTGCCGGCCGGTGCCGGAGCAGCGGCTGTACCGGTCGGGGAATGCGGCGGCGCAACAGGTAGTCGCCGGTGAGCCGACCGGCTTCGCGGTTGACGGCGCGCGCCCGGGCCAGGGGTAGGGCGTCGTAGAGTGCGGCTTGCAGCGCCGCCACGTGGGCTTCAGGCACCATGTCTTCGGGGAGTTTGTCGCGGTAGGCCGCGAGCGACGGATGGTCGAACACCCGGCCGCGTACCACCTCGCCCTCGAGCGCGGACAACGCTTCCGCGACCCGGAGGACGGCGTTGGGCCCGATACTGTGGGTGTGATCAGGCGTAGCTAAACTGCTGGCGTTGCTTGCCAAGACAGGCCGTCCGCGCGGACGCCCGGATCGCTACCGTTCCAAAGGTGGTGCAGCGTG
>JARRQB010000039.1:0-11605 GCA_037382265.1 Gammaproteobacteria bacterium
CCCGCATCCTGATCTTCGACGAGGCGACGTCGTCGCTCGACAGCGCGACCGAGCAGGCGATCCAGCAGACCCTGGGCGAGGTGGCGGCGGAACACACGACCCTGGTCATCGCCCACCGCCTTTCGACCGTGGTCGACGCCGACGAGATCCTGGTGCTCGAGGGCGGACGGGTGGTCGAACGCGGTCGGCACGACCGCCTGCTCGCTGCCGGCGGCGCCTACGCGCGCATGTGGGAGCTGCAGCAGCGCGAGCGCGAGAAGGCGCGGCTCGAGGTCGCGTCGGAGCCCGCATGAACGTCTACCTGGTCGGCGGTGCGGTGCGCGACGAACTGCTCGGCCTGCCGGTGCGCGAGCGCGATTGGGTGGTCGTGGGCGCCACCGAGGCGGAAGTGGCGGCCGCGGGTTTTCGCCGCGTCGATGCCGCGTTTCCGGTCTACCTGCACCCCGAGACCGGCGAGGAATACGCGCTCGCGCGGCGCGAGACCAAGACCGGGCCCGGGTACAAGGGATTCGTCGTCGAGGCCGGTCCGGACGTCACCCTCGAGGAAGACCTGGCGCGGCGCGACCTGACCATCAACGCCATGGCACGGGACGCCGCGGGCGCCATCCACGACCCGTTTGGCGGGCGGGCCGATCTCGACGCGGGCCTGCTGCGGCACGTCACGCCGGCTTTCGTGGAAGACCCGGTGCGGGTGCTGCGCGCCGCGCGTTTCGCTGCCGTGCTCGGCCGCTGGGGCTTTCGCGTCGCCCACGCGACGCACGGCTTGATGAAGTGCATGGCCGCCGGCGAGGACCTGCGGCACGTCGCGCCCGCCCGGCTGTGGCGAGAGATGCGCGGGGCGCTCGCGGCCGAGCAGCCGTGGCGATTCTTCGAGGTCCTCGCCGCCTGCGGCGCGCTGCCGCGGTTGTTGCCGGAACTGGCCGGGCACCTGCCCCCGCGCGCGCCGCATGTGGGTGAAGACCCGCCAGCGGCGCTGCAAAACCTGCGCCGCATCGCCAGTTCCGACAGCGAACTCGACGCCCGCTTTGCGGCCCTGATGCTCGGCCCCGTGCTGGCGGGGCTCGACGTGCAGCGCCTGCGCCAGGAGCTGCCCGCCGACGGCGTCTGCTACGACCGCCTGGCACACTGTCGCGAGGTCTGCCAAGCGCTCCCCGCGCTCGCGCAGGCGCAGCCGGTCGCGCTGGTCGCGTTCCTCAATCGCCAGCGTGCTTTCTCGCGGCCGGAGCGACTCGAACGCTCGCTGCGCGTGTGTGTGACCGTGTGCGGCGAACCGCTGGCCGGCGCGGCGGCGCGCGTGCGCGGCGCGTTGGCGGCAGCCCGGGGCGTCGACGCCGCCGCGCTCGCCGCCGACGGGCTGCGGGGGCTGGCGCTGCGGCATGCGCTGGACGTGCGGCGCGCCGCGGCAGTGGACGCGGCCGCGGCCGTCGCTGATAGTTGAGACAAGACGGCACAACGAGCCATGACCACAGCAACCGAGCAAACGAACCCTCCGAAGCTGCCCGCGGACGACCTCCCCGGCGCCTCGAACTCGGGTCAGCGGATCCTGCGCGTCGTGCTGGCCGCGCGCCTGGTGGTGCCGCTGACCGCGCTTGCCTTCGGCCTGATCGTCGCCATGGCCGCCGCCGTGCTGATGGTTCGTGGCGTCGGCGACCCGCACGTGCTGCAGCGCCTGGTGTTCTTCGCCGCGGCGACGGCGGGCGTCGGCCTGGTCGCGGCGGTGCTGCGGCTGCGCCGGCAGTTGCTCGAGCCGCTCGCGCGTCTGGAAGAGTCGGTCGCGCAGGTCTGCCAGGGCGAACCCGGCGCCAGCCTGGCGCTGCACGACAGCGGCGTGCTCAGCGAGATGGTGCGCGACATCGACAGTCTCAACGAGGAGCTCACCGACCTCTACGAAGACATGGACAGCCGCGTGGCCCGGCACACCAGCCGGTTGGCGCAGAAGACGGCTTCGCTGAAGATCCTCTACGACGTCGCCGCCAGCATCAACCAGGTGCAGGACCTCGACGAACTCCTGCTGCGTTTCCTGCGCATCCTCAAGGAGATGGTGAACGGGCTGGCCGCCACCGTGCGGGTGGTGATGCCGGACGGGCGCATGCGTCTGGTCGGGTCCATCGGCCTCGGCAACGACGTGCTGCGCGAGCACGAGATGCTGCCCCTGGAACTGTGCCGCTGCGGTACGGCGTTGTCGCCGGGGGACATCCTGTGCGAGCAGGACAGCCGCTACTGCTCGCGCCAGCTCGGGCGGCGCATGTTCGGTTCGGACGAGATCGAAGTGGTCGCGGTGCCGCTCGAGCATCACGACCATGTGCTCGGCATCTACAACGTGTTCGTCCGGAAGCCGGGCATATCGGGCCGTGAGGACATCCTGGAGCTGCTCGCCACCATCGGCAACCACCTCGGCATGGCGATCGCCAAACAGCGTTCGGACGAGGAGGCGCGAAGACTGTCGATCGTGGAGGAACGCAGCGCTCTGGCCCACGAGCTGCACGACTCGCTCGCGCAGACCCTGGCCAGCCTGCGCTTCCAGGTGCGCATGCTCGACGACACCCTGCAGCAGGACAACGTAACGGCGGCCAAGGTGGACCTGCAGCGGGTGCGCAACGGCCTGGACGAGGCGCACACCGAACTGCGCGAACTGCTCAACAGCTTTCGTGCCCCGGTCGACGAGCGCGGCCTGGCGCCGGCGCTGGAGAAGCTGGTCGAGCGCTTCGGTCAGGAGGAGGGCGTGCACACCCTGTTCCAGAACGAGTGCCGGCAGCTCACGCGCACGCCCAGGCACACACCGTTCGCGTGCTCATCGGCTGCGTCACCGGCGGGGGCTACCGCCTGCTGGTCGAGGACGACGGCCGCGGCTTCGAAGACGCCGCTCGCGTCGGCCAGCCCGGGGAGCACATCGGCCTGTCGATCATGGAAGAGCGGGCCCGGCGGCTCGGCGGCGAGCTGCGCATCGAGAGCGAGCCGGGCGAAGGCACGCGGGTCGAGCTCGTCTACCAACCGAGGCCGCGCGCCGCCGAGCGGCGCCGCGCCTGGATGATCTGAGCCGATGCGCGTGCTGCTCATCGACGATCACGCCTTGTTTCGCATCGGCCTGAGCGAACTGCTGGAGCGGCGCGACATCGACGTGGTCGGCGCGGTCGGCGAGGCTGCAGACGGGTTGCGCCTGGCCGCCGAGGCGGCTCCCGACGTCATCCTGCTCGACATGCGCATGCCGGGCGTCAGCGGCATCGAAGTGCTGGAGATGCTGCGCCAGCAGAGCACGGCGGCTGCCATCGCGATGCTGACCACCAGCACCGACGAGCGCGACGTCATCGAGTCCCTGCAGGGCGGTGCGCGCGGTTACCTGCTCAAGGACATGGAGCCCGACGCCCTGATCGCCGCACTCGGGCGTATCGTCGAGGGCGAGACCGTGGTGGCGGCCGAACTGACCGGCGTGCTGGCCAAGGCAGTGCAGGGCGAGCGGGGCGACCCGCCGGGCGAATCGGCCAAGACCATGGCCGAGCTCACGCCGCGCGAGCGCGAGATCCTCTGCCTGCTCGCCGAAGGGCAGAGCAACAAGCTGATCGCCCGCAACCTGGGCATCAGCGACGGCACGGTCAAGCTCCACGTCAAGGCTATCCTCCGCAAACTGGACGTGCACTCGCGCGTCGAGGCCGCGGTCATCGCCGTGGAGCAGAACCTCTGCGCCCGCAGCCACGAAGGCAAGCCCTAGCACGAGGAAGCGATGAAACGATTCATGGAACTGATCCGCGACTGTCTCACCCAGGTCCGCGAGATCATGCCCTGGGACCTGGAGGAACGGTTGCAGGCGAATCCCGACCTGCTGCTGGTCGACGTCCGCGAGCCTTACGAGTACGACGCCATGCACATCGCGGGCTCGCTGAACGTGCCGCGCGGCATCCTGGAGTCGGCCTGCGAGTGGGACTACGAGGAGACGGAGCCGGAACTGGTGCGGGCGCGCGACCGCGAGGTGGTGGTGCTCTGCCGCTCCGGCAACCGGAGTATCCTGGCCGCGCACGCCATGCAGGTCCTGGGGTACCAGAACGTCGTGTCGCTCAAGACCGGGCTGCGCGGCTGGAAGGACTATGACCAGCCGCTGGTCGACAGCGCGGGCGACGAGGTCGATCTCGACGACGCGGACGTCTACTTCACCCCGCAGCTGCGCGACGACCAGCTGCGGCCCAGGCCCAGGGTCGAGGAGCCGGGAGCCTGACCCGAGCGTTTGCCCGGCCCTGCCCCGATCGCGCACGCCGCGAGCGCGCCGCGCGACCGCCGTCAGGTGGCGTGCGAGTGGAACACCGTGCCCGGCTCGATGGGCGTGGTGGCGCCCTGTTCGGACGCCGTTGGCACCTCGTACCAGGCGAGCTTGTCCCGCAGCTTCACCACCTTGCCCACGATGATCAGCGTCGGTGGCTTAGGCCGTTCGCGCGCGACGATCTCGGGCAGCGACGCCAGGGTCCCGGTGAACACGCGCTGCTTGTGGGTGGTGCCCTGCTGGACCAGGGCGGCGGGCATGTCCGCCGGGACGCCGTGGCCCTGCAGTTCCCGGGCGATCACGTCGAGGCCTTTCAGGCCCATGTAGAAGACCACCGTCTGGTTCGGCTGGGCGAGTTGGGTCCAGTTCAGATTGATGGTGCCGTCCTTGAGGTGGCCGGTGACGAAGGTCACCGACTGGGCGCAGTCGCGGTGCGTGAGCGGGATGCCGGAGTAGGCCGCGCAGCCGGCGGCGGCGGTGACGCCGGGGACCACCTGGAAGGGCACGCCCTGTTCGGCCAGGGTGTCGATTTCCTCGCCGCCGCGGCCGAAGATGAACGGGTCGCCGCCCTTGAGGCGGACCACGCGTCGGCCCTGCTTGGCCAGGTCGGCCAGCAGGTGGTTGATCTCCTCCTGGCGCATGGCGTGATTGTCGCGCTCCTTGCCGACGTAGATGCGCTCGGCGTCGGGCGGCGTCATGTCCAGGATGGCTTTGGCCACCAGCCGGTCGTAGACCACCACGTCCGCCTGCTGCATCAGGCGCAGGGCACGGACGGTGAGCAGGTCGGGGTCGCCCGGCCCGGCGCCGACCAGGTAGACCTCGCCGAGCGCCGCGTTTTCCGGGTGCCGCAGTTCGCGCTCGAGCCGTGCTTCGGCGTCGGCCAGCTGGCCGGCGAACACGCGTTCGGCGACGCCGCCCTGCAGCACGCGGTACCAGAAGCGCTTGCGCCCGGCGGCGTCCGGGATGGCCGCCTTGACCCGGTCGCGAAAACGGGCGGCCAGCTCGGCGAGCCTGCCGTAGCCGGCGGGGATCAGGGACTCGAGCCGGGCGCGCACCAGGCGCGCGACCACCGGCGAGGCGCCGCCGGTCGAGACCGCGGCGACGATGGGCGAGCGATCGACGATCGAGGGCACGATGAAGGTGCCGACCTCCGGGTCGTCGACGACGTTGACCGGAATGCCGCGCGTCTTCGCGGCATCGGCTACGGCCCGGTTGATGCGCGGGTCGTCGGTTGCGGCGACGACCAGGGCCGCGCCGTCGAGGTCGGCCTCGGTGTAGTCGCGTTGCACGGCCTCGATGGCGCCGCGCTCGGCGAGCTGGCGCAACGGGTCGGCAAGCTGCGGGGAGACGACGCGGACGCGGCCCTGGGCCCGCAGCAGCAGCGCGGCCTTGCGCGCTGCCACCTGGCCGCCGCCGACGACGACGCACAGGCGATCTCGGATGTTGAGGAACAGTGGTAGCAGGTCCATGGGGCGGTGCTCCGATCGCTCGGCGGACGGCGCCCGCCGGCGACAGAATTGACTATATGGGGAGTTAATAATATACTGTTTTGATCAGTTTTTTCCACGCATTATCGAGGTCCTGATGATCGTCAACGAGATCGACGCTACCGAACTGAAGCGGCGGCTTGATGCCGGCGACCAGCTCGAGATCATCGACATCCGTAGCGACGCGGAGGTGGCGCACGGTGTGTTGCCGCAGGCGAAGCACCTGCCCATGCACCTGATTCCCCTGCGCATGCGCGACCTGCCCCAGGACCGCGACCTGGTGCTGTACTGCCGCAGCGGCGCCCGGTCCTATCACGCCTGCGCCTACCTGGCTCAGCAGGGCGTGTCGAACGCGCTGAATCTGCGGGGCGGAATCATCGCCTGGGCCCGCGGGGGATTCGATATCGGAAACCTGCGGCGGCCCGACGAACGCCAGGCGGGCGGCATGTAGATCTTGCGTTTCTTAGTCGGTTCGAATATAAGAACGGACCGTTTTACTTCCCACAAGACGACTAAGGTCAAAGACTCGGAGGTTGCAAATGGCTGATTTTGATGAAGAACTCGACGCCAGTGGTCTGAACTGCCCGCTGCCCATCCTGCGCGCCAAGAAGGCCCTGGCGGGCATGGAAGGCGGCAAGGTGCTGCACATTATCGCCACCGACCCGGGCTCGGTGAAAGATTTCGAGGCCTTCTCCAAGCAGACCGGCAATGAATTGCTCGAGTCCAAAGAGGAAGGCGGCAAATTTCACTTCATGATCAAGAAGGCTTGAGCACTTGATCGTCTTCCAAACAACCAGCATCTGAGGGGGAGGCGACGATGGAAGAGAAGAAACTCGCCATTATTGCGACCAAGGGCTCGCTCGACTGGGCCTATCCGCCCTTCATCCTAGCGTCCACGGCCGCCGCGCTCGGCTACGAGAGCCAGATCTTCTTCACCTTCTACGGGCTGCAGTTGCTCAAGAAGGATCTCGATCTCAAGGTGACGCCCCTCGGCAACCCGGGCATGCCCATGCCGATGGGCATGGACAAGTGGTTCCCGGTGCTGCTGACGGCGCTGCCGGGCATGGAGTCGATGATGACCTCCATGATGAAGAAGAAGATGGCCGACAAGGGCGTGGCCAGCATCGAGGAGCTCCGGGAGCTCTGCCAGGAGGCCGAAGTAAAACTCATCGCCTGCCAGATGACGGTCGACTTGTTCGAGATGGACACCGCACACTTCATCGACGGCGTCGAGTACGGGGGCGCCGCCACCTTCTTCGAATTCGCCGGCGAGTCCGATATCTGCTTGTACATCTGAACGAGACGTACCGGTAGCCAAAAGACCCCGTCTCAAAAGGGCGGGGTTTTTCTTTGTTCACCTGTTCGCCGAGAAGGGTACACGCGGCGCTGCCAGTGCACGCGGCCGGATCGACGGGCACGTCCTGCGGACCCCGGGGTCGGTCCCGGTCAATCGTCTTTCTCGAAACCAGTCGCCTGAGCCGTGTTCTCGGGGGAGCGCATCGAGCGGGACTTTCCCGCGGGTACAGCCTGAACCGAGGCAGCGCCGCCACCGCAGCATCGACTTGCCCACCCGGGTTTGCCGGGTCGGCGGCCGCTTTCTTTCCAACCCGATCGAGCTGGGCTGGGCCATTGCGCTTTGTCATGGCGCGACCGGCGCGTCCTGTCAACGATGAGGCTATTGTTCGGAAAACCGAGGGACCTCGACGATGACAACGACCGAGAAAGCAACTCACGTGCTCTGTAACCAGTATCCCGAACTCATGACGGACGACGTGAGCCAGTACGTCAATTTCCTCAAGGGCAAGCTGGGACCGTCCAAGGCATCGGCGGTCTACGCGCAAGCGTGTCGGGCTGCTCCGGTGGGCGACAACCCGATGGGCCTGCGCCGCGGCAGCGTGGTCGAGATCGAGGGCGAGCGCTACCTTACACTGGGCAGCGGCTTCATGAATCTCGAGTTTGCCAACCTGGGGCGTCCCGGCGTGGCGCGGACGATCGGCCCGGACGAATTCGTTCGACTGAGCGGCCAGCAGTTCCGGGTACTCGACGAGGCAGAGTCGAAATCCGTGCTCGGCGAGGTCATGTCCGCCTGAACGCCTTGCCGCGGGATGCCGGCAGGTCAGGTTTTCCCATGTCTGGACGTTACGTGCGCCTCATGCCCGGCGACCCGCCACCCGAACTGATCGACTTCGCTCCCTTCAAAGCCGTGTTGATCATCGAAGCCGACGTCGAGCCAGGGTGGCAAGCGAAGGTCAGCCGTTGGTTGGCGGATACGGGGTGTCGGTACATGATCGCTTGGGGAGCAGGTTGCAGATCGTGGGATAGCAGTGTCGACGTGGCGAACCTGGAGCAGTTCGACTACGGCGATATTCCCGACGACGACTTCATCATGACCACCTGGCACGACAACGAAGCGCTGGAACAAGTGCTTTGCTTTGCCAAGACCTCGGCAAATCACCCGACGTTGGACCTGCAGAACGTACTTTTCCTGCACATCGGGCCGAGCTTTCGGGGCGAGGAAATCTCGGCACTGTTTGCCGCAGCCTGAACAGCCAGCGACGGTGAGGGAGGTCCGGTGCCCGCCCTCGAGCGTGAGCGTGTCACCCCGGTCCCGCGGTCCAGGTGATCGCGCGATCTACCCTACGCGTCCAACGACCGGGCACCGCGTTCGCGGCTAGTGGGAGGGGTTGGCCGGCCACTTTTCCGTGTAGCTGCGCAGCACCTCCAGGACGGCGTCGGGTACGTTCTGCAGCGCCGCCTGGCGCATACCGTCGGCGAGGAAACCCGGCATGTCGTAGGGCAGCCGCCGGCCCATGTTCTCGAACGTCCGCGCCATCAGCTCCGGGTCGAGGGACCGGGTTGCGGCAATGCCCGCGTTGAGGTTGATGACCCGCCACGGGCGCCAGGCGTTACCCAGGTCCTCGTCGAGTTGGAGCCGCATCGACGCCGCCTCGGTGACCTCCTCCATGAGCCCGCACAAGGCCCGGAGATCGTCTGTGCCGGTGGTGCCGTTCACGATCATACCGAAGCCGTCCGCCGTGCCTTCCAGGTTGTCGATGGTGGCGCCCCGGCGGGCGAACCACACCCCCATGGACGCGAACATGCGCGCCACCGCTTCGCGCTTGTCCATGATCTCGGTCTTGCGCACCAGGAAGGCGAGACGGTCTAGCAGGTCGAGGCCGTAAGCGCAGAATTCGTCGAGCTCGTCCTGCTCCAGCCGGGCCGCGCCAGCCTCCAGGGCGCCGGCGACCTGGAAGAAGTCCGACAAGGCCCGTGCGAGGGCAAGCGGGCCGGCATCCGCCTCCATCACGGCCTGCGCTTCTTCACCTCTGGCCAGCACCGCTTGCATCACTTCCAGCGCGAGGTCGGAGATGGCGTCGTTTTCTACGATAAGGGGCTGCGTGGACAACAGGCTTCACCGACTGGCAAGTCTCGGCATGGACACGGTGCGGGCGGGTCTCCGGAACCCTGCGCTGACGCTCGAAAACCTCGAACGATTCCCCCGCCTCCCCAACCGGGAGGCATCGCCGCCAGGCGATAATCGCTGCCGGCCGCTGGACGTGACCCTCGCAGGGTGCTCGGGTCCAGGCAGTATAAACCAGCTTTTCGCCGACCCGCAGGTTCGCCACCGCGGTCACGCCGGGGTCGGGGCCCTCGGCGGCGCACCGCAGCGGGCTTCTGTCCATACGTGGTTCGAACGGCCTTTATGAACAAACAAGCCCAACGGCCAGTGCGCCCCCAGGGGTGGGGTCGCGCCCTGATCAGTCGAACCGGTACTCCATCTGGGCGCTCAGGATGTCCACGCTGGCGTCGTAGCTGCCGACCAGGGCGCCGCGCAGGAAGTCCTCGCTCCCGGGTGTGGCCGGCTTGTCGATCTCCGGGTTGTCGACGAACAGGTGCGCATAGCCGAAGTCGAATCGCCAGTGCTTGGTCGGGCTGTAGCCGGCGCCCAGCGCAACCCACAGCCGGTCGTCGCCCGGGATGCGGGGCGTGCGGTGGGCTGCGTCCGGGATCGGCGTTTCGTCCAGGGCGACGCCCGCCCGAAACACCCAGACGCTTCCGGCCGGCGTGTAGGTCGCGCCGAGCGAGTAGCGGTTGGTGTCGTCCCACTCGAGCGTGGTCACGCCGTCGGGCAGGCCGTTGGCAAAATCGAAGCGCAGTTCGGGAAGGCTGCTCCAGCCCGTCCAGGTGTAGTCGGCCATCAAGGCCCACTCGGCATTGAGCTCGTGCACCAGGCTCAGGGAGAAGGTGGCCGGCAGATCGACGCTGGCTTCGACGTCGGTAGTGAGCGGGCCGCCCGGGGTGGCGAACTTGGCCGAGCCGTCCAGGTCCTGGTCGACCTCGGAGCGGTAGTGCGCGCCGACCCGGGTGCGGTCGGACAATTCGAACAGCACGCCGACGTTCCAGCCCCAACTCCAGGCGTCGCCTTCCAGGTTCGCCTTGCCGTCGGCGCCCCCCGGACCGACCGCCGGGCCCAGCGCGCCGCCGAGCCCCCCCTGGCTTGCGGGAATGAGGTTGAGCGAGCCGTAGTCGATCGCATTGCTCAACTCGGCGTCGATGTACTGCGCACTGACCCCCAGGCCCAAGCTCAGCTTCGGGTTGAGCCTGACGGCAAACGAGGGGTTGATGTTGACGGTCGAGACCTCGGACTCGATGGCGTGGTAGCGCCCGAACCAGTCGTCGTCGTACTCGGTGGCCAGCCCGAAGGGCACGTTGACCGCGAGGCCCAGCCAGCTTTGGCCGCTCAGTTGGTGGGTGACGTACAGGTGCGGGATCGTGTTCAGGGCGCCGGCGTCGCCGCCGTCGCCGCCGGGGATGTCGGCGCCGGTGAGGCCGAAGGTGGCGCCGCCGTCGAATTCCGCCCGGGTGTTGATGGCGTGCAGTCCGACGCTGGCGCGGGTGCCGGGCAGGCGCGTCATGCCTGCCGGGTTGAAGTACAGCGTACTGCTGTCCTCCGCCGCGGCCGCGCTGCCGGCGTAGGCCGTACCCATGGACGAGACGCTCTGCTCGATCAGGGCAAAACCGGCAGCCTGGCCGAGGCTGGGCAGGGCCAGCAGAGCCGCGATCGGCAGGCCCGGCCAGTCACGCCAGGGGTGATGCGTGGTCGTGGGATTGTTCAACTTGGTCCCCTCGCTGAGTTTATCCCCTCAGAGAACGAATGCTATGGCAGACCGTCGCTTGCAGGTGTTCCATACGGTGGCTCGGCTGCTGAGCTTCACCAAGGCGGCCGAGACGCTTCACATGACGCAGCCGGCGGTGACCTTCCAGGTCCGCCAACTCGAAGAGTATTTCAATACGCGCCTGTTCGACCGCACGCACAACCGGATCAGCCTCACGGAAGCCGGCGAGAAGGTGTACGAGTTCGCCGATCAGATCTTCGAGCTGTACACGGAGATGGAGAACGCGGTTCGCGAGATGACCGGGGAGATCAGCGGTTCGTTGACCATCGGGGCGAGCACCACGATTGCCGAGTACATGCTGCCCGCGCTGCTGGGCGACTTTCGGGCGCAGTACCCGGAGGTGAGCATTCATTTGAAGGTGTCCAACACCGAGGGCATCGTGTCCATGGTGGAGAACAACACCATCGACCTGGGCGTGGTCGAGGCGCCGGTAGCCAACAAGAATCTGGTGGTCGATCCCTGCCGCATGGACCAGCTCGTGGCGATCGTGCCGCCGAATCACCCGGCCGCGGCAAAGAAGCTCATCAATCTGGGCGAGTTGACCGAGTACCCGTTTATCTGCCGGGAAGAGGGTTCGGGCACGCGCGAGGTCATCAACGAGTACCTGGGCAAGACCAACGGCTGCGCGACCGGGTTGAACAACGCGATGGAACTCGGCAGCCCGGAGGCGGTAAAGGGCGCGGTGGAGGCCG
>JARRQB010000040.1:0-8100 GCA_037382265.1 Gammaproteobacteria bacterium
CCGTGCTGGTTGACCGACCCCGTGACCGCCACGGCCTGGTCGAGCGAGACGTCGCCGATGGCCGACAGCAGAGCGCAGAGTTCCGCCATCGAGGCGCTGTCGCCCTCCACCCCGCCGTAGCTCTGTTCGAACACCAGCGAGGCCGTGAGGGACAGGGGCTGGTGGCGGGCGTAGCGGTTGGCGAGATAGCTCGAGAGGATCAGCACGCCTTTGCTGTGGATGTCGCCGCCGAGGTTGGTCTCGCGCTCGATGTCGACCACCTCGCCGGAACCCAGCCGCGCCGTGGCGCTGATGCGCACGGGACTGCCGAAGCTGTAGTCGCCGATCTGCATGACGGCGAGCCCGTTCACCTGCGCGAGCTGCCGACCGGCGGTGTCGATCATCACGGTGCCGCGGTCGATGGCCTCGTGCAAGCGCTCGTGAAATTGGTTCACCCTCTGTTCCTGGGCGTCCAGCGCGCGCTGCACGTGAACCGCCTCGATGCGCGCGGCGCCCGGTCCCGCGAAGTGGTCGGCCTCCTGTAGCAGATCGAGCAGGCGGCCGATGTGCAGGGTGAGCTTCTCGCCGTCGCCCACCCGGCGTGCAGCCCAGTTCACGACCCGACACACGGCGTCGCGCTCGAGCGGGCGCAGACCCTGCTGGCGCTGCAGGGTGGCGGCGAGCTGGGCGTACAATTGGTCGCGTTCTGCGGAGCGCGGCATGTCCTCGCTGAAGTCCACGGCGACCTTGAACAGATGACCGAACTCCGGGTCGTAGGCCTTCAGCAGGTGATAGAGCATGCGGTCGCCGACCAGTGCGACCTTGAGCCGCAGCGGAATCGGCTCGGGTTCGAGCGACACCGTGCCGGCGAAACCCACCATGCGCTCGAGCGGCTCGATACGGACCTCTGCCGTGGTCAGGGCGCGCTTTAGCGCGTCCCAGGCGAACGGGTGGCTCAGCACCTTGAGCGCGTCCAGCACCAGGTAACCGCCGTTGGCGCGGTGCAGCGCGCCCGGCTTGATCAGGGTGAAGTCCGTCGTCAAGGTACCCATGCGGGCTACGTGCTCGATGCGTCCGACCAGGTTCTGGTAGGTGGGATTGCCCTCGGATACGACCGGCGCGCCCTCGGTCGCGGCGGTTTTCACCAGCAGGTTGACGCGGTAGCGCGTGAACCGCGGATCGTCGGCGGACAGGGTCTCGCCGTCACCTTGCGGGCGGAACGCCGGGCCGTTGGCGACCACGTCGTCGCGCACGGCGTCGAGGTAGGCCGCCACTTCGGGTAATTCCGCGTAGCGCTTGGTCAGCTCGCCGATCAATTGGTCGGCCGTCAGCCCGATCACCTCGTGGTCGAGCGCCTGGAAGCGCTGGCGCAGTTCGCGCTGCCACAGCGGCACCTTGCCGAGCATGGCGCGCAGTTCTTCCTTGAGCTCCTCCATCCCCGCCTGCAGCCGTTGGCGTTCGTCCTCGGGCAGCTCTTGGAACTGCTCCGGGCTCAACATCTTGCCGTCCTTCAACGGCGCGAGCGAATACCCCGTCGGGGTGTTCACCAGCGCGATGCCGAGCTCGCTCGCCTTGCCCGACATGGCCTCGACCGTCTGTTCCTCGCGCCGTTTGAACTCGTCCTGCAGCTCTTGGGCTCGGCGACGGTACTCATCGCTCTGAAAGGCGGCAGGGACGGCCGACAGCAGGTCCTCGACCAACTGCTGCATGTCGTGGCGCAACTCGGCACCGCGCCCGGCGGGCAGCGCGAGCGCGTTCGGTCGATCGTGATGGTCGAAGTTGGCCACGTAACACCAGTCGTCGGGCCGCGCCTGCTGCCGCGCCCGGGCGCGGATGCGGCGATCGAGGATCCAGTGTTTGCCCAGACCGGTGGACCCCATCAGGTAGAGGTTGTAACCGGCGCGCTCTACCGTGGTGCCAAACTCGATCGCTTCCAGCGCCCGCCGCTGGCCGATGGGGTCGGCGAGCGCCCCGACCTCGGAGGTGTCCGCGAAAGCGAGCGCCTCGCAATCGCACAGGTGCGCCAGCTGTGCGGCGTCGAGCGGTGTCAGACCGTCGCCCACGGCCTACCCTTTGCGCCTGCGCGCGTCTCGACTCGATCACCGTGGTACCGCTGCAGCACAATCCCCCCCTCGTCTCCATCTCCGGCAGCGGCCGGTTCGCAGTCCCGCGCTGCGGCACCAGGCGGCCCAGCTTCCGCTGCAGGTCTCTCACCAGCTGCTGCGGGGCCGTCTTCCCCATGCCGCGACGCTATCGCGCACTGCCGTTCACGCGGCCGTGTCGGGGTCGGTTCCTCTTGCAGGAAGCTTGAAACCCGCGCCCGCGCTCAGCGCCAGCAGGACCAGCATGAAAGCGCCGAGGTAGCCGAGCACAAGGACGAGTCAGCCTGCTGCCTCCGAGCCTGCAACCGGCGTTTGGCGAGGTTAGCACAGGCCTCATCACGCCATCGCCTGAGCGGCGTCAACACGCCACCGCGGCCGGCTTCTAAGCTTGGTTCAGCGCATGCTTGCGACTGCAACCGGGAGGGACCGCCCCATGTCCACCGCCGACATCACCATCCACCTCGACAGCGAACCCCAAGGTGCGCTCAGGGCGGACATCGAGAGCCGCGTCGCCAGTCTGGACGGCGTCACCGAGGTGAGCTTCTCGGAAAAGGCCCGTCACCTGATGGTGGTGCACTTCGACTCGCACAAGCTGCACACCGACCGGATACTCGAGGCGGTGCGGCGCACCGGCGTGGGCGCCGAACTCATCGGCTTGTAGGACTGCGCCCTACCAGGCCCGCTCCGGGTCGAACAGTTCGATCCAGTGCACCACGGGCACGGCGGCGTCGGTCTGCAGGTGTGTCTGGCAGCCGACGTTGGCGGTCGCGATGAGCATCGGGCCGCCGTCCTGCAGGGCGTCCAGCTTCTTGACCAATAGGCGCTGCGAGAGGTCGGCCTGGAGGATGGAGTAGGTCCCTGCCGACCCGCAGCAGCTGTGGGCGTCGTGCACCGGCACCAGCTCGAAACCCGCCGCCCGTAGCAGCGCCTCGGTCCGCCCCGGCAGCTTCTGGCCGTGCTGCAGGGTGCACGGGGCGTGGAAGGCGATGCGTCTGGGCGCCCTGCTGTCGAGCCCCGCCAGGTCGTCCGCGCTCAGAAGCTCGCACAGGTCGCGCGCCAGCTCCGACACGCGGGCCGCGCGTTCCGCGTAAACCGGGTCGTCGCGCAACAGGTGGCCGTAGTCCTTGACCATGACCCCGCAACCGCTGGCGGTGACCAGGACGGCCTCCGCCCCCGCCTCGATGTGCGGCCACCAGGCGTCGATGTTGCGGCGCATGAAATCGCGCGCCTCCGCCGGCGCGTTCAGGTGCTGGCTCACCGCGCCGCAGCAACCGCCGCCCGTTCGCACCGCCTCGATACCGAGACGATCGAGCACCCGCATGGCCGCAGCGTCGGTGGCCGGGGTCAGGCTCGGCTGAACGCAGCCCTGGTGCAGGATGATCTTGCGCGCATGGCTGCCGATCCGCGCCTCGCTGCGCGCGGCCGGCGCGGGGATCTTTGCCCGCAGCGCCTTGGGGGCCAGCGGACGCACCAGTTGGCCGAGCCGTAACAGCGGCCCGAAGCGCTCCGGGTAGGGCAGGATTTGGCGCAGGCCCCAGCGCATTAGGCGTTCGCGGAGCGGCCGCTCGACGCGCTCGTCGACGTACGCGCGACCGATGTCGACCAGGCGACCGTAGTCCACCCCGGAGGGGCAGGTGGTCGTGCAGTTCAGGCAGGTCAGGCAGCGGTCGAGGTGCCGCTGCACCTGGCGGGTCGCCTGCGCGCCTTCCAGCACGTGCTTGATCTGGTAGATACGCCCACGCGGCCCGTCGAGCTCGTCGCCGAGTTCCTGGTAGGTCGGGCAGGTCGCAGTGCAGAAGCCACAGTGCACGCAGGCGCGCAGAATGCGGTCCGCTTCCTGGCCCACGGGGGTCCGCAACAGGGATTCGGGCAACTGGGTCTGCACGGTCAGAGCTCCGGGTACATGCGGCCGGGATTGAGGATGCCCGCCGGGTCGAAGGCCTGTTTGAGGCGCCGGTGCAGGCGCGCCGAAACCTCGCCGAGCGGCGTAAAGACATCGCCTCGCGCCGTCCCGCCGCCGGCCCGAAACAGCGTCGCGTGGCCGCCCGCGGCCTGGGCCGCAGCGCGCGTCTCGACCGGGTCGAGGTCGGCCTTGAACCAGCGCAACCCGCCGCCCCACTCCACGACTTGCCGTTCGGCGAGCGTCAGGGGGCCGCTGGCCGGCGCCACCGACACCCGCCACAGGGGCTCGGGGCCGTCGAACGCGGCCAGCCGCTGTTCGCGCAGGTTGGTCCAGAAGCCCCTGGCGGCGAGCGGCTCGCCGCCGATCGCCCCGCGGCCCTCGGCCAGCGCCTCGTCGCTGCCGCACAGGCGCGCGTACAAGTGCCCGTCCGCCCAGGCGGTGGCCGTGAGATTCAGCGAGCGGCCCGCCCACTGGCGCATCAGCCCGAGTGCACGCTCGAGCGGCTCCTCGCGCAGCAGCGTGAGCTTACCGACCGGTTTGGGCATGACCTTGAGCGAGACCTCGAGCAGCACACCAAGCACGCCGAGCGACCCCGCCATCAGCCGCGAGACGTCGTAGCCGGCGACGTTCTTCATCACCCGGCCGCCGAAGTCCAGCACCTGGCCGCGGCCGTTGAGCATGCGCACGCCGAGCACGGCGTCGCGCACGCTCGCGGCATAGGGCCGACGCGGCCCGGACAGGCCGGCCGCCACCGCGCCACCCACCGTGGCCGCGGCACCGAAGTGCGGCGGCTCGAAGGGCAGCTGCTGGCCGTTGGCGTCGAGCAGCGCCTCCACGGCGGCCAACGGCGTGCCCGCACGGACGGTGATCGCGAGCTCCGTCGGCTCGTAGGCCACGACGCCCTGGTGGGGCGTGACGTCGAGCGTTGCGGCCGTCTCGAGCGAGCGCCCGTAGAACGCCTTGGTGCCGCCGCCGGCAATGGCCAGCGTGGTGCCGGCCGCGTGCGCGGCGGCAACCTGCTCGCGCAGTTCGACCTCGATGTCGCGTTCGGGCGGCAGCTCACCCCGGATGGAGGCATCGGGCATCGTGCGGGAGACTCCTCAGACACGCGGCAGTTCGGGAAACGGCAGTTCCCCGTGGTGGACGTGCATGGCGCCAAACTCGGCGCAGCGGTGCAGGGTGGGCACCGCCTTGCCCGGATTCAGCGTACCGGCAGGGTCGAACGCCGCCTTCAGCGCGTGCAACTGCTCCAGTTCCTCGGTGTTGAACTGCACGCACATCTGGTTGAGCTTCTCCACGCCGACCCCGTGCTCGCCGCTGACCGTGCCGCCCACCTTCACGCATAGCTCCAGGATGTCGCCGCCGAAGTCCTCGGCGCGATCCAGTTCGCCCGGCTGGTTGGCGTCGTACAGGATCAACGGGTGCAGGTTGCCGTCGCCGGCGTGGAACACGTTCGCGACCCGCAGACCGTAGTGCTCGGACAGCTCGTCGATGCGCTTGAGCACCGCCGACAGTTCGCGCCGGGGGATGGTGCCGTCCATGCAGTAGTAGTCGGGCGAGATGCGGCCGACCGCCGGGAACGCCGACTTGCGCCCCTTCCAAAAGGCCAGGCGCTCGGCCTCGTCGCGCGCGGTGCGGACCTCGGTCGCGCCGCCGTCGAGCAGGATCTCGCGCACCCGCATGACGTCGTGCGACACCTCGGCGTTGGTACCGTCGAGTTCGCAGATCAGGATGGCCGCCGCGTCGCGCGGGTAGCCCGCGTGGGCGAAATCCTCGGCGGCGCGGATGGCCGGGTTGTCCATCATCTCCAGGCCGGCCGGGGTGATGCCCGAGGCGATGATCCGCGCGACCGCCGCACCGGCGCGCTCGACGTCCTCGAACGCGGCCAGCAGGGCCTGAGCACGCTCGGCGCGCGGCAGCAATTTCACGGTCGCCTCGACGATGACCGCCAGCATGCCCTCCGAACCGTTCATCAGCGCGAGCAGATCGAGGCCAGGCGCATCGAACGCGGCCGAGCCGACCTCGAACACCTCGCCCTCGACGCTGACCAGCTTGAGCTTGAGGATGTTGTGCACCGTCAGGCCGTACTTCAGGCAGTGCACGCCGCCGGCGTTCTCGGCCACGTTGCCGCCGATCGAACAGGCGATCTGCGACGAGGGGTCGGGTGCGTAGTAAAGCCCGTGCCGGGCTGCCGCCTCGCTGATCGACAGGTTGCGTACACCCGGCTCGACCCGGGCGGTGAGGTTGGCAGGGTCGAGCTCGAGGATGCGGGTGAACCTGGCCAGCGACAGCAGCACCCCGTCGGCCAGCGGCAGGGCCCCGCCCGACAGGCCGGTGCCCGCACCGCGCGCCACCACCGGCACGGCGGCGGCGTGGCAGACGCGCATCACGGCCTGCACCTGTTCGACCGTCGTCGGCAAGGCCACCGCCATGGGGCGCTGGCGGAAGGCGCTCAGGCCGTCGCACTCGTACGGCGCGAGCTCGTCTTCCGCTGCCAGCACACAGTCGGCCGGTAGCACCTGAAGCAACTCGTGGACAACCTGCGGTTGGGGGTTGAGCTGCCGTTCGTCGGCGATTCGCGGCATGGATGGTACCTTTTGTCGGGCGTCGCTGCTCGGGGCGGATTCCAATACTGCAGCGGACGGGTGGACTTGTCCACGTGCGAGCCGACCAGCACCACACCCGGTCCGGCCGCCGCGGACGGAGGTCGGCATCCGGCCAGGCGCCACCGGCTTCAGTGGCGCGCGATGGTTATCGTTCTTCCTGCCTTCGATGTAGGGACAAACGCTGGCAATTCAGTTGTTTACCACCCGACTGTGCGCATTGCAGAATACCTCGCCGCACGGTGCGATAGCTCCGCGACAGGAGCTGCTGCCGACCATCGTCACGCGACCGCCGCGCCCAAAACACAACCGCCGCACCCCCTCCGGGGCGCGGCGGCCGGCGCGCGCTGTCGCTGTACCCGCCTCGGTGCGGGTGCGGCTTCAGATCTTTTCGCGGATCCGGGCTGCCTTGCCGGTACGTCCGCGCAGGTAGTAGAGCTTGGCCCGCCGGACATCGCCGCGACGCTTGACCGTGACGCTGTCAACCACCGGGCTGTAGGTCTGGAACACACGCTCCACGCCTTCGCCATGCGACATCTTGCGCACGGTAAACGAGGAATTCAGGCCGCGGTTGCGCTTGGCGATGACCACACCCTCGAAGGCCTGCAGACGCTCGCGGTTGCCTTCCTTCACCTTTACGTTGACCACCACGGTATCGCCCGGACCGAAGTCGGGCACGTCCCGCCCCATCTGTTCTGCCTCGAGTTCCTGGATGATGTTGCTCATCGCCGTCGCTCCTGTTCTCAAACACCCTCGCGGGTGTGGATGAATTCGTCCAATAGTACTTGTTCTTCGTCCGACAGCGGCCGTTTGGCCAGCAGGTCCGGCCGCCTTAGCCAGGTCCGCCCCAGCGCCTGTTGCAGGCGCCAACGTCGAACGGCCGCGTGGTCGCCGGACAACAGCACCGCCGGCACCCCTCGCCCCTCGAACACTTCGGGCCGCGTGTAGTGCGGGCAGTCCAGCAGACTGTCGCCGAACGAGTCCTGCGCCGCCGATTCCGCGTGGCCTAGGGCACCCGGCAGCAGCCGGACCACCGCGTCGATCACCACCATCGCGGCGAACTCGCCGCCGGACAACACGTAGTCGCCGATCGACCACTCCTCGTCGACTTCGGCCTCGATCAGGCGTTCGTCGATGCCCTCATAGCGCCCGGCCAGCAGGATTACGCCCGGGCGCCCGGCCAGTTCGTGCGCCGCCGCCTGGTCGAAACGCCGCCCCTGAGGGCTCAGGAACGCGACCCGGCTGTCCGGTGCCGCGACCCTGGCCTGACGGATCGCCGCCTTGATCGGCTCGATGCGCATCACCATGCCGGGACCGCCGCCGTAAGGCCGGTCGTCCACGGTGCGGTGCACGTCGCGGGCGTGGTCGCGCGGGTTCCAGCATGCCAGGCTGGCCAGTCCCCGCTCCAGCGCCCGTCCGACGATCCCGCTGCGCAGCGCCTCGAACATCTCGGGAAAGAGGGTGACGACGTCGAACCTCACCCGCTTTCCTCAGAAGTCCGGATCCCAATCCA
>JARRQB010000041.1:0-8067 GCA_037382265.1 Gammaproteobacteria bacterium
TGGGTGAGCATGGTACCCTCGCGGCCCAGCGGGGCCTCCCAGCCGATGCTCTGGGGATCCAGGCCCCCGCACGGCCGGAACGGCCGCGCCGCCAGCGCCTCCTCGACGCGCTCCGGCGTCAGGCCGTCGATGTCTTGCAGGCGATAAATGAGCAGATTTCTGAACCACACGCGAACGCATCTCCCGGCAAAGGGCCCGGATTATGAACACTCGGCCCGGCGGCCGCCAGCCTGGATCAGGCCGCCAGACCCAGGCAGCCGCGCAGCGCCGCCAGTCGCTCCTCGGCCAACTCGGCCGGGTACGGCTCGGCGGGCGAGTGGCCCCACACCGGGCCAGGCCAGGCCGGGTCGCCGGCGCAACGGGCGACATGATGGACGTGCAGCTGCGGCACCAGGTTGCCGAGGACACCGAGGTTGAGCTTGTCGGGCCGGAACAGGCGCTCCAGGCAATCGGCAACGACACCGGATTCGTCGAGCAGCCGGATACGATCGAGCCGCGAGAGCTCATGCAGCTCACGGGCGCCAGGCAACCGGGGGACCAGGATCACCCAGGGATAACGGGCGTCGTTCATGAGCAGGATGCGCGAGAGCGCGAAGTCGCCGACACCCAAGGTGTCCGCAGCCAGCCGTTCGTGCAGCTGAAATTCGTTCATCGGCCCGGCACCGGCTGACCTCGCCGCGGGTTCTAGCCGGCGCCGCCTTCAAGGCTCTTGGCAGCGATCTCGTAGACGTCCTTGGACACCCCCGCCGCGGCCACCAGCCGCTCGAGCTGACCGCGCAGCAGCCCCTGGCGCCGGCGATCGTAGCGCCGCCAGCGCGCCATGATGCGCACCAACCGAGCGGCCACTTGGGGGTTCAGCGGATCGAGTTCCAGGATCCGGTCCGCGAGGAAGGCGTAACCGCTGCCGTCGGCGGCATGGAAACGTACCGGGTTGCCAGCCGCGAAACCGCCGATCAGCGCCCGGACCTTGTTGGGGTTGCGGATGGAAAACTGCGGGTGGGCAAGCAGCCCCTGCACGCGCTCGAGGGTGTCCGGGCGGCCGCTCACCGCCTGAACGCCGAACCACTTGTCCATCACCAGCGGGTCGCCGCGCCAGCGCTCGGCAAAATCGTCGAGGATCGCCTCGCGTTCGCCAAAGTCGCCGTCGGCAATCAACGCCAGGGCCGCCATGACGTCGGTCATGTTGTGCCGAGCCCGGTACTGGGCCACGCACAGCTCGCGCGCCTCGTCGCCACCGGCCGCGACGAGGTAACCCAGCGCCAGGTTGCGCAGGCGGCGCCGACCGATGGCCTCCGGCGTCGGTCGGTAAGGCCCGTCGGGTTCGAGGGTCGCGTACGCCCGCCGGAGTTCCTCCTGCAGCGCGCGGCCGATGGCCGCCTCGACTTCGCTCCTGGCGCGGTGGATGCCGTCCACGTCGACCTCCGCCATCTGGTCGCCCAGATAGGACTCGCCGGGCAACGACAGGATCTCGGCCTGCAGCGCCGGGACGCCCTGGGGGTCGAGCAGCACCCGCCGGCAGGCTTCGACGAAGCCCGCGGGGACCCGACTGCCCGCCCCGTCGCCGAGCCGACCCAGCACCACCCGCTGGGCCAGGGCCTGCGCGGCGTCCCAACGGTTGAAACCGTCGCCGTCGTGCGCCATCAGGAACATCAGGTCCTCGTCCGTGTAGTCGAACCGCACTTTCACCGGCGCCGAGAAACCACGCAGCAGCGACGGTACGGGCGCGGCCGCGATGTCTTCGAACACGAACGCCTGCTCGGCCTCGCGCAGCTCCAGCATGCGGGTACCCGGCACGGCTGTCGGCTCGCCGGCCAACCGCAGCGGCAGGTCCGCCCCGTCGGGGCCCAACAGGCCGACGGCAATCGGGACGTGGAAGGGTGGTTTCTCGGCCTGTCCCGGGGTGGCCGGGACCCGCTGGCGCACCCTGAGCGTGTACCTGCCGGCGGCCGGGTCGTGCGCGCCCGTGACGGTCAGTTCGGGCGTGCCGGCGTAGTCGTACCAGTGCTTGAACTGACCGAGGTCGCGGCCGGAGGCGTCGGCCATGCACTGCACGAAGTCGTCCGTGGTCACGGCTTGGCCGTCGTGGCGGGCGAAATACAGGTCGGTGGCCTTGCGGAAGGCCTCGGGGCCCAGCAGGTTGGCCTGCATGCGCACCACCTCGGCACCCTTCTCGTACACGGTAACCGTGTAGAAGTTATTGATTTCAATATAACTTTGTGGCCTTACCGGGTGCGCCATGGGGCCCGAGTCCTCGGCGAACTGATGGGCGCGCAGCAGGCGCACGTCGTCGATGCGCTTGACGCCGCGCGCGCCCATGTCGGCGGAGAACTCCTGGTCGCGGAACACGGTAAAGCCTTCCTTGAGGCTGAGCTGGAACCAGTCTCGGCAGGTGATGCGGTTGCCGGTCCAGTTGTGAAAATACTCGTGGGCGATCACGCCCTCGATGCCCTGAAAATCGGCGTCGGTCGCGGTGTCCGGGCGTGCCAGCACGAACTTGGCGTTGAACACGTTGAGCCCCTTGTTCTCCATCGCCCCCATATTGAAATCGTTGACGGCGACGATGTTGTAAACGTCGAGATCGTATGCGCGCCCGTAGCGCGCTTCGTCCCAGCGCATCGCGTGCTTGAGCGAACGCATGGCGTGGTCGCACTTGTCGATGTTTTCGGGTTCCACGTAGATGCGCAGCCGCACATCGCGGCCGGACGGCGTGGTGTGGCTGTCCTCCACCCATTCGAGGTTGCCCGCCACCAGGGCAAACAGGTAGCTGGGTTTGGGAAAGGGGTCGTCCCAGACCGCGTAGTGGCGCCCCTCGGGCAAGCCGCCCTGCTCCACCGGGTTGCCGTTCGACAGCAGCACGGGGCAGGTCGCCGCGTCTGCCTCGATGCGGGTGGTGAAACGCGCCATCACGTCCGGGCGGTCGAGGAACCAGGTGATCCTGCGAAAACCCTCGGCCTCGCACTGGGTGCAGAACATCCCGCCCGAGCGATACAGGCCCTCCAGGGCCGTGTTGGCCTCCGGCGCGATCTCGACCTCGGACTCGAGCAGAAAACGCTCCGGCGGCTCGAACAGCGTCAGCGACTCGGCATCGATGCGGTAGCGGTCGGCGTGCAGTTCCCGACCGTCGAGCCGCAGCCAGATCGGCGCCAGGCCCTCGCCGTCGAGCCGCAGCGCCGCCGGGCGAGCGCGCGCCACGGGATTCAGGCTGCAGGTCAGCGCGGCGCGCACGCGCGTGCCCTCCTCGCGCAGGTCGAACACCAGGTCGACGGTCTCGACCAGGTAGTCGGGCGGACGATAGTCCTTGAGCTGAATGGCGCGGGGCTGGGCTTCTTTCATGGCGACGGCACCGGGGCAAAGCGACGTTGGAATGGCCGATCATAGGGGTTGGACCGCCCCGCTCCAAGGGTCGACCCAGCGGGGTTGTTCCGGCTGGACCCTTGTGTGACGCGGTTGATAGCATGCGGGCACAACGACTCATGGGAGGAAGGGCCATGGCACACGTCGTCATGTACACCACCGGCATGTGTCCCTACTGCGTACGGGCGAAAATGCTGTTTAAGAAGAAAGGGGTCGATTGCGAAGAATTGCGTATCGAAGGCGACCGCGGCCTGATGCGCGAAATGATGGAGCGCAGCGGCCGGCGCACCGTACCGCAGATCTTCATCGGCGATACGCACGTCGGCGGCTACGACGACCTCGCCGCATTGGACGCCTTCGGCAAGCTCGACCCCCTGCTCGGCCTCTCGCCCCACCTGGACGAGGCGACCATCCCGCACGTCGCGGAGGCCTCGGAAGACGGTCCGACCTGAAGAACCGGGCGATGGCGGAACAACCGGAGGCCATGCGCCTGGACAAGTGGCTTTGGGCCGCCCGCTTCTACAAGACCAGGCAGGATGCAGTGGAAGCCGTCAAGGGTGGGCACGTACACCTGGACGGACAACGCACCAAGCCCGGCAGAGAAATCCACCGCGGCAGCCGACTGCATATCACCAAAGGGGCTTACGAGTGGGAGATCGAGGTCCTGGTGTTGGCCAAGCAACGCCGGCCGGCCGCCGAGGCCGTACACTTTTACCGTGAGAGTGAAGACAGCCACGCGCGCCGCCAGCGGCAGGTTGCGGAACACCGGGCCGCCAGGGAGGCCATGCCGCTGCACACCACCGGCAGGCCCAGCAAGCGCGACCGCCGGCTCATCCACCGCTTCAAACAGTCGCGCGAGGACTCCTGAACCGGCATGGACCAGGACGCCTTTCGCAAGACCTACCGGCACGTCAACGAGCGTCAGTGCGCTTACGAGAAAAGCGTCCTGACCAATCAGTGCCGCTGTTCGCTCGCCGAGCGGTTCTGCATCGCCGAGCGCGAGGGCGTACACTGCGGCGCGGACGAGGGCCAGCAGCAGTGTCTGGACCTGCTGGCCGCTTTGAGGCAACAGGCCCGCTTCGCGCTGCGCACCCACGAGGACCGGGGCCTGCTGCCGCATGGCAAGGCGATCCGCATCCAGGTCGGGGGGCTGCGCGGCCTGCACCGGGCGTTGCACCCGGACGAACCGACGCCCGATCCGATTCCAGACGTCTACGCGCTGATCAGCGCTGCGCGGCGCAATTTCGGCGGCCTGTCCGCGCTGCCCTACTCTGAGATCATGCAGCAGGTGGCCGCCTATCGTGGCCGGCCGCGCCGCTCGCGGCGGCGCTGAGCCGCGAAGCCGCCGGACGGCGACCCGGCACGACACGCCGCGCCGTCACCCCCTCCAGGAACCCGGCGGGACCGCCTAGCAACCGCTCCTGCAGACCCCGTCGCCGTCGAAGGCCATGGTCTTGCCGCTCAGGGGGACGTGGACGGGTACCTTGCTGGCCTCGATGAAGGTCGCGGTGCGGGTGCCGGGGGCAACCTTGCCGTCTTTCGTCGCCGGCTCGTTGGCGTGGGAGGCGATCACACCCGCGGGCTTGATCAGCTCGTTGACGACGTAGGCCGCCTCGCGCGGGCCGGTGGTGAAGGTGTCGCCGATGTTCATGACCACCAGTTTCGCGCCGTAGTGATCGGCTACCGTCGTCTTCTGCTCGGCGGTGATACCGGTGTCCCCGGACAGGTAGGCCACCAGACCGTTGGAGAACGTGAGTACATAGCCGGTCGGCGGGCCGGCGTAGGCCGTGAGCCCCGCGGCGTCGAGCATCGAGCCGAGTTTGCCGCCCACGAAGGCACCGGCGATGCCGTTGGAGTGGGTCGCGGGGACCGTGGTGATCTTGACGCCGCCGACTTCGAGGGAGGCGCCGAAGCGCACCAGTCGGGACTGCTCGGGATTGGCCCCGAGTGCGCGCAACTTCGCGGCGAAGAACTTGGGCATCTCGCTGCCGGTGACGATGACCGCGTCCTTCGCCGCGGCGATTCTGGCCGTAGTGGTGTCGGGCACGGCCGTCACCGACAGCTCGGGATCGCCGCAGGTCCCGGCGTTGACCGCCGGCTGGTGGCGATCGCCGACGTGATCGCCGTGCAGGTGACTGACCAGCAGCACGTCGACCGTGCCGAGCCGCGGGTCCTCGGGACCCGCCACCGTCCGCCCGGCGTCGTAGAGCAGCCGGGTGCCGTTCGGGTCTTCGAACAGCAGGGCACGGTCGAACCGGCAGAACTCGCCGTCGTGGCTGCCCAGCGGAATGACCTGCACGGTGGCGGCGACGGCCGCCTGGACGAAGGCCGTCAGCAGGATCGCCATGCCGGTCAGGCGGCGGGGCCAGGCAGGGTGCGGGCGGACCGCCCGTTCGGAACGCAACATCGTCGGCCTCCGCGAGGATTTGTCGCCGCAACCATAGCCTCGCGGGCGACCGCCGTGCGCCCCGAATTTGTGTGGGATATCAGGGAAAGGCGGGAATGTGCGGCTCGGTACCCGCTACGTCCGCCTCGGGGTGGAGATCTCGGACCATCGCTTCGATCACCTCGACGCGCTGCTTGGGCACATCCACCAGAAACAGCAGTTCGCCCTGCGCGATCGCCGCCTCGAACTGCTTGATCTGGGTGTTGGGCACGTCCACGCCGATCATGCTGGAAATCCACGCGCCCAGGCCCGACCCGACCAGCGCCGTCGCCAGGATGGCGCCCCCGCCCAATACCAGGCCGGCCGGTGGGAAGGTCACCGCCGCCACTCCGGCCAGAACGCCGGTCACGCCCCCGACGGCCAGGCCGCGCTCCACGGCCGGGATAACGTCGCTGGTCTGCAGCAGCGACGCCTTCGGCAAGTCGCCCAGCTCCGTGCCTTCGCGCGCGATGACGTGAATGTGACGTTCTTCGATGCGCGCGAGCAGCAACTCGTCCGTCACCCTGTTGGCCGTTTCCAGATCCGGCACGAGAAAGTAGATTCGACGCATGTTTTCCTCCTTTGCACCATCGCGCGCAACCAGCGCTTCCACCCAAGGATAGATCACGGTTGCGGCGTCGCCTCGACTAAGAAACCCCGCCGATCCGGCGGGGTTTCGAGGCATGCCGGTTCTCGGAGTCCGGAGCCCTCCGGAGTGGGTTGCCGGCCTACTTGGCGGCCGACTCCGTCGCCGCGACCCGCGCCGGGGCGTAGGCCGGGTAGCCGTAGTAGGGCAGCCCATAGGCGGGGTACCCGAAGTACGGGTAGGCATAGTAGGGATAGTACAGGCCGCGTCCGTAGCCGCCGACGTGCCCGCCGAAGCCGAAGCTGAAGCCCCCACCTCCCCAACCGTCGCCGAGCCAGCCGGGGCCCCAACCCCACCAGGCACCGGCGTTTGCCGAAACCAAGGTCGTCGCGACAAATGCAGTGGCGGCCAGAATCACACGTAAGCTTTTCATGACGCCTCTCCTGGACAACCGCGGGGACGTTTCCCGCAATTCCCACGCTAGCGCCGACTGCAGACGTCGCATTTGATCGAGCTCAAATAGGATTAGCACATTACCTTTTTCTTATTTTTGACGTTTTTTGACAGATCGTCGGCGATCGCCGCGGCGCCTCAGGGCCGATCCTGGACCGCAAACGACAGCTGGTCAGGGGGCAGCCCGGCTGCGTGCAGCAGCGCCGACGCGCGTTCGCGGTGGGCCTCCGGCAAAACCAGGTAGACGTCCCGCTCGGCAAGCGGCGTATGGCGCGCCGTAACCGCGCGCAACACGTCGTCCACCGAGCAGGCACCGTGCGGCGCAAGGTCGATCGAGTGGTAGTGGAAGGCGTCCAGCGCATCGACCCAGGCGCGGCAATAGTTCGAAAGGTAGTGGCCGCGCGGGATCGCCGAGAGCCAATAGAGGTGCGTCGCGCGCTCCGGATCCAGTTGCAGGGCGTGGTCGATCAGGCTCTGGACCCGCGCGAAGCCGGATTCCCAGGCGACGAACACCCGTTCGCGTTCGGCGTCGTCACGCAGCGTGAAATCGCCCCGCGGGCCGCACAGCTCAAGCGTGCTGCCCTTCTGCAGGCCGTCGAACACCAGGGCGCTGAGGGCATCGTCGGGCCGGCGGCGCACGTGGAAGCGCAGGTGAAGACTGTCGCAGGGGCAACTGGCAACAGGCAGTTCCACAGGTTCCATGCCCGCGAAGCACAGGCTGACGCTCTGCCCGGCCAGGAAGCGCAGACCTCCCGAGCGTGGCGTGCGCACCTGCAGCACCGCCACGTCGTCCTGCAGTCGTTCGACACGAGCCACCCGGGCGGTGATGCGCTGCTCGGGTATCGCGGCCGCCGTACCCGCCTCCGGGGCCTCGATGAGCAGGTCGGAGGCCGCACGACAGCGGCACATGAGAAACCAGCCCGCCGCACGTTCGGCGGCGGAAAAGCGGAAGTCGTGCGGCTGCACCAGCGCCACCTCGCCGGTGACGCACCGGGCCCGGCAGGCGCCGCAGCTGCCCGTCGCGCAGCCGTACCCGAGATTGAAACCGGCGCGGAGCCCAGCCTGCAGTACGGTCTCCCTCGCCTCGGCGGCAAAGGCGTGGCCGGATGGGAGCAGGGTGATGACCGTCGAGTCGTTCGCCATAGTTGAGCCGCCCCGCAGCTGCGCCAACTCCTCGAGCAGGGGACCGAGCACCGGCTCGAGCTTGCGCCGCATCAGGCTGCCCATGGCGTCGGTACCCTTGAGGTAA
>JARRQB010000042.1:0-8014 GCA_037382265.1 Gammaproteobacteria bacterium
CGTCAAGGACCTGATGCTGCGCGACCACGGTCGGGCGGCGGCCACGGCGGGCCGCTTCTGGGTTTACGCTGCAGACCACGTCGACCAGGTCATGGAGCGCCTGACCGGGATGCCGGCCGGTCACCCCGATGCCCAGGGCATTTACCCGGAAGGTACCGTCAACGGCAGTGTGCAGACGCGGCTGTTGCAGTGGACGGCGCTGCGCCAGGAATTGGCGGGCGGTGGTGGGCCGCAAAGCAGGTAGGGACGTTTCGACCTCCGAGGGGGTGGTAGCAGCGCCCGGACTCGAACCGGGATGCCCGAAGGCGCGGCATTTTGAGTGCCGTGCGTCTACCAATTCCGCCACGCTGCCATCGGAGGACTGCCGGCTGGGCAGTAAGCGGCGAAGTATAACCCCATCGGGGCTCGGGGCAACCCGCCCTGTGCTACCATCGCCGGCCGATGCTGCTGTCCGATTTCGCCTACGAACTGCCCGAAGATCTGATCGCCCAGTACCCGGCGGAGGGACGCGCGGACAGTCGCCTGTTGTGCGTGGACGGCGCCGACGGCACCCTGACCGACCGCACCTTCCGTGATCTCCCGGACCTGCTGCAGCCGGGCGATCTGCTGGTGTTCAACGACACTCGGGTGATGCCGGCCCGACTGTTCGGCGCAAAGGCGACCGGCGGTCGCGTCGAGATCCTGATCGAGCGCGTGTCGGCCCCGGCGCGGGCCCTGGCCATGGTGCGGGCGAGCAAGACGCCAAAACCGGGCGACCGGTTGTTGGTCGGCGAGCGGGAGGTCGAGGTCTCCGGTCGGGTCGGCGAGCTGTTCGAACTGGAGCTGCCGGGCGGCGACTGGCGGGATCTGATGGCACGTCACGGCCACCTGCCGCTGCCGCCGTACATCGAGCGCGCCGCCGAGTGGCTGGACGAGCATCGCTACCAGACCGTATACGCTGCGCGCGCGGGGGCGGTGGCCGCGCCCACGGCGGGCCTGCACTTCGACGATGCCCTGCTCGAGCGCTTGCGTGCGCACGGGGTCGAGACCGCGTTCGTGACCCTGCACGTCGGTGCCGGCACCTTCCAGCCCGTGCGCTGCGAGCGCCTCGCCGACCACCGCATGCACGCCGAGTGGCTCGAGGTGGGACCGCGGGTGTGCGACGCCGTCGCGCGTGCGCGCCGCGTCGGGCGCCGCGTGATCGCGGTGGGCACCACCAGCGTGCGCAGCCTGGAGACGGCGTGGCGGGACGGTGCGCTGCGCCCGTTCCGCGGCGACACGCGCCTGTTCATCACGCCCGGATACCGGTTCCGCGCGGTCGACGCGTTGATTACCAACTTTCACCTGCCCGAATCGACGTTGTTGATGCTGGTGACGGCGTTCGGTGGCTATCCGGAGATCATGGCGGCCTATGCGCACGCGGTGGACCGACGCTACCGGTTTTTCAGCTACGGCGATGCCATGTTCGTGAGCCGTCCCGGGGCGGTGGCGCCCGGATAAAAAAAGGCGCGGCTGGGGTAGCCGCGCCAAGTTCCACCAAAGGAGGATGGAGGAATGTACTGAGTGATTCAGTACATCAACAGATTCTAAAATAATAATTTGTCCTGTCAAGCGACAAGGCCGCTCATTGGCGGTAGGTTCGGTTAAATTTTCATGAAATTTGAACTGCTTAAAGCCACTTCCGGGGTCCGGCGGGGCCGCGTCTCGACGCCTCGCGGAAACGTCGAGACCCCAGCCTTCATGCCGGTGGGTACCTACGGCACGGTAAAAGCGATGACCCCCGAGGAACTGCGAGGTCTCGGCGCGGAGATCATCCTGGGCAACACTTTCCACCTTTGGCTACGACCGGGCCTGGAGGTGATCGAGGCGCACGGCGATCTGCACGACTTCATGCACTGGGACGGCCCCATCCTGACCGACTCCGGTGGTTTCCAGGTCTTCAGCCTCGGGGCAATGCGCAAGATCGCCGAGGAAGGGGTGCACTTCCGCTCGCCGGTGGACGGTGCCCGGGTGTTCATGGGGCCGGAGGAGTCGATCGCGGTGCAGCGCGCCCTGGGCTCGGACATTGTCATGATCTTCGACGAATGCACACCGTACCCCGCGACCGCGGACGAGGCGCGCCAGTCGATGGAACTGTCGCTGCGCTGGGCCGCACGCAGCCGGCGTGCGCACGGCGACAACCCCGCCGCGCTGTTCGGCATCGTGCAGGGCGGCATGTACCCGGACCTGCGCCGGCGCTCGCTCGACGGACTGCGGGAGATCGGCTTCGACGGCTACGCGGTGGGCGGGCTGTCGGTCGGCGAGCCGCCGGAGGAACGTCGGCGGGTGCTCGACGCCATGGCGGAACGGCTGCCGGACGACTTGCCGCGCTACCTCATGGGCGTGGGCACCCCGGGGGATATCGTCGAGGCGGTGCGCTGCGGCATCGACCTGTTCGACTGCGTCATGCCGACCCGCAATGCGCGCAACGGCCACCTGTTCACGCACGCCGGCGTGGTGCGCATCCGCAATGCCGTGCACGTCAGGGACCCCGGCGCGCTCGACCCCGATTGCGGCTGCTACACCTGCCGCCATTATTCGCGGGCCTACCTGTCCCACCTCCACCGCTGCAACGAGATTCTCGGTGCGCGCCTGAACACCATTCACAACCTGAGCTACTACCAGGACCTGATGCACGGTATCCGGCACGCCGTGGAGCGAGACCGCTTCGCCTCCTTCCGGGATGATTTCTACCGGCGCCAGGGACTTGACGCACCGGCTTGAGCCGGACCGCGGGCTTTCCTGCCCGGCGGCGGTGTGTGGCATAATGCCGCGCCTCGACATGCGCCGGCCGGTCCCGGGACCGCCGGCGGCCTATTTTCAATCCGCGGAGTGAGCGTATGAGTTTCCTGATTTCCGACGCTTGGGCCCAGGCACCGGCCGGGGCGCCGCCCGGTGGCGGCGCAATGAGCTGGCTGTTCCTGATTGGCATGTTCGCCATCATGTACTTCTTCCTGATACGCCCGCAGATGAAGCGGCAGAAAGAGCACAAGAAGATGGTCGAAGCCCTGAAGAAGGGCGACGAAGTGCAGACCATGGGCGGGCTGATGGGCAAGATCGACGACATCGGCGACAACTTCATCAAGCTCGAGGTCGCCGACGGTGTCATGCTGACCGTGCGCCGGGCCGCCGTCGAGGCCGTCATGCCGAAAGGCAGCCTGAAGGAGCTCTGAGCCGCTCATCCGTGCACCGGCAGCCCCGGCTGCCGGCCCCCTCCACATTCGACGCCGCGCCATGCTGAATCGATACCCGCTTTGGAAGAACCTCGCGGTCCTAGCCGTCTTGCTGATCGGGACCCTGTACGCCCTGCCCAACGTGTTCGGGCAGGATCCGTCGCTGCAGATCACAGCCAATCGCGACGCCGTCGTCGACGAGACGCTCGAACGCCGGGTCGCCGAGGTCCTGCAGCGCGCCGGGGTTGCGCCGAAGCGGCTGGAGCGTGGGCCGGAGCAACTGCTGGTGCGCTTCGACTCCTCCGAGCAGCAACTGCGCGGCCAGGAGGCGGTGGCGGGGATACTCACCGACGACAGCTACAGCCACGCCCTGACGCTCTCGCCCGACGTGCCCGGCTGGCTGACCGCGCTCGGGGGCAAGCCGATGAACCTCGGCCTCGACCTGCGCGGCGGCATCCACGTCTTGATCGACGTCGACATGGAGGCCGCGGTGAACGACCGCATCGAGAGCTACGCCGGCGACGTGCGCAGCTTTCTGCGGCGCGAGCGCCTGCGCTACCTCAGCATCACGGTCGCCGACGGCGGCGTCGATATTACGTTTCCGGCCGCCGAGGAGCGCGACCAGGCGGAGACCTTGCTCGGCGAGGAGTACCGCGAGCTGAGCATCGACACGCGCGAGGAGGGCGAGGCCTACCTGGTCGGTTTGCGGCTCACCCCGGCCGGCGAACGCGAGATCCGCAAGGCTGCGCTGGATCAGAACATCACCACCATCCGCAACCGCGTCAATGCGCTGGGCGTCGCCGAGCCGCTGGTGCAACAGCAGGGCGACCGGCGCATCGTGGTCGAACTGCCCGGCGTGCAGGACCCGACCCGGGTGAAGGATCTATTGAGCGCGACCGCCACGCTGGAATACCGACTGGTCGACACCGAGCACGACGTGCTCGACGCGGTCAACGGGCGGGTTCCGCCGGGCTCGCGACTCTATACCGTGAAGTCGGACGGCCGCCCGATCCTGCTCAACCGGCGGGTGATCGTCACCGGCGACCAGATGGTCGACGCCCGCGCCGGTTTCGATCAGCGCACGGGTTCGCCCGCGGTGCACGTCACCCTCGACGGCAAGGGCGCCAAGCGCATGCGCGACGTCACCACGGAAAACGTCGGCAAGCCGATGGCGGTGGTGTTCAAGGAAGGCCGTGTGACCGGGCGCGGCGAAGACGGTAAACCGGTGACCCAATGGGTCGAAGAAGTGATCAGCGTCGCGAATATCCTCGAGCCCTTCGGCCGGCGTTTCCAGACCACCGGTTTGGACAGCCCGCAGGAGGCCCACCAGCTTGCCCTGCTGCTGCGAGCCGGCGCCCTGGCCGCCCCGATCCAGATCGTCGAGGAACGCACCGTGGGCCCCAGCCTCGGGCAGGACAACATCGATCAGGGGTTGGTCTCGGTGCTCGTCGGCCTTGGCCTGGTGATGGTCTTCATGGTCGTTTATTACCGGACATTCGGGCTGATCGCCAACCTGGCGCTGATGGTCAACCTGGTGCTCGTCGTCGCGCTGCTGTCGATGCTGCAGGCGACTCTGACCCTGCCCGGCATTGCCGGCATCGTGTTGACGGTAGGTATGGCGGTCGACGCGAACGTGTTGATCTTCGAGCGTATCCGCGAGGAACTGCGCGTCGGCAGCACGCCGCAGGCGAGTATCCACGCCGGTTACGACAAGGCGCTGTCCACCATCACCGACGCCAACATCACTACCCTGATCGCCGCCGTCGTGCTGTTTTCGATCGGCAGCGGGCCGGTGCGCGGCTTCGCCGTCACGCTGGCGCTCGGCATCATCACCTCGATGTTCACCGCGATCATCGGCAGCCGTGCCCTGGTCAACATCATCTACGGCGGCAAGCGCGTGCCGAAGCTAGCGATCTAGGAGTACCGCGATGTCCATGGAAATCGTCAGTCGTGATCTGCATATCAACTTTCTCTCCGGGCGGCGCCCGGCGCTGGTGTTCTCAGGTGTGGCCCTGGCGTTGGCGGTGGTCATGCTGTTGGTGCGGGGCCTGAACTTCGGCATCGACTTCACCGGCGGCACCCTGATCGAGGTCGGCTACGCGCACGACGTCGAGCTGGGCGAGGTGCGTGCCGCGCTCACCGGCAGCGGCTTCGAGGGCGCGGCCGTGCAGCGCTACGGCACTCCGCGCGACGTCCTGATCCGCATCGCCCCGGGGAGTGCGGGCGACGGCGAAGAGGCCAGCGCGATGCTCAGCGACCGCGTGGGGGCCGCGCTGGTTGCGGCCGACGGCGGGGAGCAGGTCGAACTGCGCCGCGTGGAGTTCGTCGGCCCACAGGTCGGCGACGAGTTGACCGAGGACGGGGCACTGGCGGTGCTCGTCGCGCTGATCGCCATCCTGATCTACGTGGCACTGCGCTTCGAATGGCGCTTCGCGGTCGGGGCCGTGGCAGCCCTGGCGCACGACGTGCTGTTCACCGTGGGGCTGTTTTCCGCGCTGCAGATCGAGTTCGACCTCCCGGTCCTGGCCGCCGTGCTGGCGGTCATCGGCTACTCGCTGAACGACACCATCGTGATCTTCGACCGGGCGCGGGAAAACTTCCGCAAGATGCGCAAGGGTACGCCGATGGAGATCATGAACACCTCGATCAACCAGACCTTCTCACGCACCATCATTACCTCGGGGACGACGTTGATGGTGTTGTTGGCGCTGTTCCTGCTCGGTGGGGAGAACATCAGCGGTTTCGCCCTGGCGCTTATCGTCGGCGTGGTGGTCGGTACTTACTCGACCATCTACATCGCTTCGGCCACTGCGCTCGCCCTGGGGGTGAGCAAGGCGGACCTGATGCCGGCCAAAAAGGAAGGGGAACTGGTCGACGATCGACCCTGAGTCGGGGCGCGGGCGTCGAGACGGGCGTCAGCCCCTGCCCTCGTCCTCCGCGCTCAACCACCGCTGCAGCGTGGTGTCGAAGTCTTCGCGGAGCGCCTGTTCGTAGGGGAAGCCGTCGCCGCGCCGCTCCACTACCCGACCGACCAGGCTGGTTGCCTGCTCGG
The DNA here is from genome assembly GCA_037382265.1 of Gammaproteobacteria bacterium. Lineage (GTDB taxonomy): Bacteria > Pseudomonadota > Gammaproteobacteria > Chromatiales > Chromatiaceae > JARRQB01. Next base: position 6,244 of record JARRQB010000042.1, read on the forward strand.
TGCGGCAATCCAACAGCCGGTACCTGGGCTCGCGCCAGGGGACGTAAGTCCCGCCTTCGGTCTCCAGCACGCTGCCCGCCACCTCGACCGTGACGATCACGGCGTCGGGTGTCCGCGAACAGTAGACTGCCAACGACTGACGCCCCGTCGCGAGCGCCTCGATCTGCTCGCGCGACAAAATGTGTGTCTCTATATCGCCGGTGTCGGCGGCGTGGGCCGAGAGCGTGCGGCGACCCATGTCGGCCAGGTCGGCACTGAACGACTCCTCCTCGGCGGTGGAACCCTTGTCGAGGTCGTTCGGCGTGCCCCAGGCGAGCAGCACCCAGTGCCGTCCGACGAACCGGCTGGCGGTGGTCGGCACGGGGCGGGTGGCGGCAGGCGGCGCCGCCTGCAGGATGGCATTGGGATCGAAGCCCTTGGCATCCGAGGCCGGCCACAGGTGCGCCGCCGCGATGGTAATGGCGATCCCGCCTGCCACAAAGCCGCCGCCCAACAGGGCGTGGTTCAGCGACAGCGACCCCGTGACCTGCCGGCCGCGGCGCTGGCCGCTGATCAGCAGGAATACCCCAGTTGTCAGTACAGCCGCGCCCAGCAAAGCGGCGCCGAGCGACAGAAGCGTGGAACTCATGGCACGACTGGTCCCGTTTATAGTTATTGAATAAAGTGTGGCACGGATTTTACGGGAATGATATTCCTATCGCGACAGAGCCCGTAGAGTTCTGTCGTTTTCTTCGTCTATTCCGCAAAGGCCAGGCGGTCTATCACGGCGTCGAGGGCCTGTTGTGCGCAGCGCTCGTCCTTGTCGCCGACGCGCGCGCCGCCGACGCCGACGGCCCCGGGCAGGTTTCCCGCGGCCCGAAAGGGCAGCGCCCCCCGCAGCACCCGTGCATCGGTGACACGGTGCATGGCGGTGCTGATTTCCGGTCGATTCCTGATGAATTCGCCGCTTTGACTCAGCCCAGACGCGTGCGCAGCACCTGGGCGGGCGGCGTGTTGATGAGCGGGTAGGTCGCGGCCACGCCTGCCAACACGACGCTGGCCGCACCGATGGCCGCACCGGTCGCCCACAACCCGAGGTCGAGCTGCCAGGGCAGTTCGAACACCCGGGTGGCGAGCACGTAGCCGACCGCGCTCGCTGCTGCCGACGCCAGGGTGCCGGACAGCAGCCCGAGGGTGCCGAACTCGGCCAGCGCGGCCCCGAGGATCCGCCGCCTCGGGGCGCCCAGGGTGCGCAGCACGGCCGTCTCCGTGGCCCGCTCATCCCGGCTCGCCTGCACGGCGGCGAACAGGACCAGCATGCCGGCGGCGAGTGTGAACAGGAACACCGCCTCGACCGCGCGCACACCCTGGTTGACCACCGCGCGCACCTGCGCCAACAGTGGCTTGACGTCGAGCACCGAGGCGCTCGGGAAGCGCCGGGCGATCTCGCCGATCAGCGCGTCTTCGCCGGGCCGCAAGTGGAAGCTGGTGACGAACGTGGCGGGCAGGCCGGCCATCAGGCCCGGCGTGCCGATCACGAAGAAGTTGACGTTGAACGAGTCCCACTGCACCTTGCGCAAGCTCACCACCCGCCCGCTTACCGGTTGGCCGGCCACGTCGAAACGCAGGCTGTCGCCCCGGCGGATGCCGAGTGCCGCGGCGAGGCCCTGTTCGACGGAGAACCAAGGCTCGTCCAGTTCGCTGGCCTGCCACCATTGGCCGGCGACCAGGCGGTTGTCAGCCTGCATCTCGGTGGCGTGGCTTAGGTTGAACTCGCGCGCCGCCAGACGCC
>JARRQB010000043.1:0-13408 GCA_037382265.1 Gammaproteobacteria bacterium
TGACGGACATGTCGCTTGAGAGGGGATTGGCCAGCACGATTGGCTCGGCTGCCGGGTCGAGCAGGCGGGCCAGATCCGGGCTGATGAAGCTGTAGGTTATTGCCTCCTGATAGCCACGCTCTACCAGCGCCGCACGGGCACGTTCGAGCGAAAACACCGCTTCCGGCTGCGGTACGACGGACACCGGCGCCGAGGTCAAGCTCTCGGGGATGCGTGCGTAGCCGTAGATCCGGCCGATCTCCTCGATCAGGTCGACCTCGATGGCGACGTCGAAACGACTGCTCGGCGGCGTGACCTCCCAGCCGTCGGATACAGCCTCGACCCGCATGCCGAGCCGCCCCAGGATGTCGACGATCTCCGCGTCGCCGACCGCGACGCCGAGCACGCGGCCGACACGCGCGCGGCGCAGGCCGATCGGTTGCGGCACCGGCAGGTCAGCCGCGGACGCCACTTCCACTACCGGTCCCGGCTCGCCGCCAACGATCTCGAGCAGCAAGGCCGTGGCCCGCTCGACCGCGGGGACCTGGAGGGCCGGGTCAACGCCGCGTTCGAAGCGATGCGAGGAGTCGGTGTGCAGGGCGTAGGAGCGCGCCCTTCCGGCAATGGCGAGCGGCGCGAAAAAGGCCGACTCGAGCAAGATGTCGCGGGTCGCGGCGCCGACGCCCGAGCCCTCGCCGCCCATGATGCCGGCGAGCGCCAGCGGTTTGGCAGCATCGGCGATCACCAGGGTGTCGGCGCGCAGCGTCACTTCGGTGCCGTCGAGCAGCGCGAGCGGTTCGCCCTCGCCCGCCATGCGCACACGAATCCCACCCTCGAGCCGCGCCAGGTCGAAGCCGTGCATCGGCTGGCCGAGTTCGAGCATGACGTAGTTGGTGACGTCGACCACCGGGTTGATGGTGCGGATGCCGCCGCGGCGCAGTTTCTCCACCATCCAACCCGGCGTGGCCGCGTTGGCGTCGATGCCGCGAATGACTCGGCAGGCGTAGCGCGGACAGGCGTGCGGCGCCTCGACCGTGACGGTGAAGCGGTCGTCGGTGCGCGCCGGCACGGGCTCGATGGACGGAGGGGTGACGGGCACGCGGTTCAGCACCCCGACCTCGCGGGCCAGGCCCGCCATGCTCAGGCAGTCGCCGCGGTCGGGGGTGAGATCGACCTCGATGCACTGGTCGTCGAGCGCCAGGTAATCGCGAAAACCCACACCCACCGGTGCGTCACCGGGCAAACCGAGGATCCCTTCGGAGCTCTCGGCCAAGCCGAGTTCCGACGCCGAACAGATCATGCCGAGCGACTGCACGCCGCGCAGCTTGGCCTGCTTGATCTTGAACCCGCCGGGCAGCACGGCGCCGACGGTCGCCACCGGCACCCGCATCCCGGCGGCCACGTTGCTGGCGCCGCAGACGATTTGCAGCGGCTCGTCACCGCCGACGTCCACCGTGCACACGGACAATTTGTCCGCGTCCGCGTGCGGTTCGCGCGCGAGTACCTCGCCGACCACCACGCCCGCGAAGCTCGGCCCCGCCGGCTCGACCGCGTCGACCTCGAGGCCTGCCATGGTCAGTTGCTCGACCAGTTCCTCGGAACCGACCGGCGGGTTCACCCACTCGCGCAGCCAGGCTTCACTGAATCGCATGGTTGATTACTCTTCGCGTTGTTGCCCGTCGACGTGTCCATGGCACCCGGCGGGCGGTGGTTCATTCAAATCCAGTCGTCGGCTGTCGGCGATCAGCTGAAGGCTGGGCACGCCCAGCCGGGTCAAGCGAACTGCTTGAGAAAACGCAGGTCGTTCTCGAAAAACAGCCGCAGGTCGTTGACGCCGTAGCGCAGCATCGCGAGTCGCTCGACGCCCATGCCGAACGCATAGCCGGTGAAGCGTTCACCATCGATCCCGACCTGGCGAAACACCTCCGGATGGATCATTCCGCAACCCAGCACCTCCAGCCAGCCCGAGTTCTTGCACACGCGGCAGCCCGCGCCGGCGCAGATCACGCATTCCATGTCCACCTCGGCCGAAGGCTCCGTGAACGGGAAGTACGACGGCCGGAACCGGACCTTGAGCGGCTGCTCGAAGAAGGCTTGCAGGAAAGCGTGCAGGATGCCCTTCAAGTCCGCAAAGCTGACCTGCTCGTCGACCATGAAGCCCTCGACCTGGTGGAACATGGGCGTGTGCGTGAGGTCGCTGTCGCAGCGGTAAACCCGCCCCGGCGCGATCACCTTGAGCGGCGGCTCGGCGCCCTGCATAACGCGGATCTGCACCGGCGAGGTGTGGGTGCGTAACAACATCCCGTCCGGAAAGTAGAAGGTATCGTGCATCGCCCGGGCCGGGTGGTGCGACGGGATGTTGAGGGCCTCGAAGTTGTGGTAGTCGTCCTCGATTTCGGGGCCCTGGGCGACGGCGAAGCCGGCGCTGGCGAAGATTGCTTCGATTCGCTGCAGAGTTCGCGTGACCGGGTGCAGCCCCCCCGGGCGCGCGCCTCTGCCCGGCAGGGTGACGTCGATGCGTTCGGCCGCGAGCCTGGCCGCCAGCGCCACTTCCTCGAGTGCCGTCTTGCGCGCCTCGATGCGCCTCTGCAGCGCCTGCTTGACCTCGTTGATGGCCGGGCCGGCCGCCGGCCGCTCGTCCTTGGGCAACTTGCCGAGTTGCTTGAGTTGTTCGGTGAACAGGCCCGTCTTGCCGAGGTATCGAACGCGGACCTCGTCGAGCGCCCGCAGATCGGCGGCCCCGTCGACCTCTGCCGCCGCCGTGTTCAGCAGCTCGCCCACATCAGGGGCTGTCTCGACTCCCATGAATGTTCCTCGATCCGAAGCCTGCACCCATGCCCTGGAAGCTCAGCGGGCAAAGTCAGATTAATCAAAAACAATAAGTTAGCGTATTCTTCTCAAAAGCATATTAGTTAAAGGCGGCCGGAGATTCGGATTCTCCCGCGCCTTTGCGCCGCTGCGGCGCCATACTCGAAAAAAAGGGAAAGGCCCGATCAGGCCTTTCCCCCTTCTGCGTTCGATGCGCGTCCGATCCTCCGACCGGGCTTCGCACCGCTTAGGCGGCCAGGGCAGCCTTGGCCTGGTCCGCCAGCCTTTCGAAGGCCGTCATGTCGTGCACGGCCAGATCGGCCAACATCTTGCGGTCGACTTCGATGCCGGCCTTGTTGAGCCCGTCCATCATACGGCTGTACGACAGACCGCACATCCGCGCCCCCGCGTTGATGCGCTGAATCCACAAGGCGCGGAACATGCGCTTTTTCTGGCGGCGGTCGCGGTAGGCGTACTGACCGGCCTTGATGACCGCCTGTTTGGCGACGCGGAACACCTTGCGGCGCGCGCCATAGTAACCTTTCGCCTGCTTGAGGACTTTCTTGTGCTTGGCGTGCGCCTGCACGCCGCGTTTTACGCGTGGCATCTGTTATTCCTCCCGGCTCAGGCGTAGGGAATCATGCGACGGGCAGCCGCCACATCACTCTTGTCGAGCATCGCCGGCGAGCGCAGGTGGCGCTTCCGCTTGGTGCTTTTCTTGGTCAGGATGTGGCGGCGGTGCGACTGGGCCCGTTTGAACCCGCCGGCGGTCTTGGTGAACCGCTTGGCAGCACCCCGGTTGGTTTTAATCTTCGGCATTTTTGCTCTCCTTCACTCAGAGGTTTGATTCAGCGGCCCAGGCAATGCCGTTGGCCCGACCGCGGTCGGAGCGGAACACCCCGCTCACTGATTGGGTCCGTCCGGGCAGGCGGGTCAGCGCTTCTTCGGCGCCAACACCATCACCATTTGTCGCCCTTCCATCTGCGGTTGCTGTTCGACCTGCGCCAGTTCAGCCAGGTCGGTCTCGACCCTTTTCAATACCGCCAGGCCGAGTTCGCGATGCGCATGTTCGCGGCCGCGAAATCGCATCGTCACCTTTGCCTTGTCGCCTTCCTCGAGAAAGCGGTGCAGGTTGCGCAGCTTGACGTTGTAGTCGCCTTCGTCCGTTCCGGGACGAAACTTTACTTCCTTGACCTGGACCTGCTTTTGCTTTTTCTTGGCCGCCTGCTGTTCCTTCTTCTGATCGAAACGGAACTTCCCGTAGTCCATCAGCCGGCAGACCGGCGGCTCGGCGTTGGGGGAAATCTCGACCAGATCGAGTTCCGCTTCGGCCGCGGCCTCCATCGCCGCGCGTGCCGACATCACGCCCACTTGTTCGCCGTCGGTTCCAATAAGGCGTACTTCGGCTGCCGAGATCTCTTCGTTGACCCGGTGCCGTTTGTCTAGCTTGGCGATTACCTAACCCTCCCGTCAGAAAACAGAAAAGCCTGCCCGACAGCGCCCCCTCTCTGGCGGGCGTCGCCGTCCGTGCAAGCCGGTGTCATGCGCGCTGCGCGATCTCGTCGGACAGCCGCGCCGCGAAGTCCCCGAGCGCCATGACGCCGAGATCTTCGCCGGTACGTGTGCGAACCGCCACGGCGCCGCTTTCCATCTCGCGGTCGCCCACGACGAGCAGAAAAGGCACGCGTTGCAGCGTGTGCTCGCGGATTTTAAACCCGATCTTCTCGTTTCTCAAGTCCGATTCCACTCGGAATCCCTTGTCGGCCAATGACTTGGTCACCTGCCCGACGTACCCCGCCTGGCGGTCGGTGATGCCGAGCACCACCACCTGCACCGGCGCCAGCCACGCGGGCAGCGCGCCGGCATAGTGCTCGATCAGAATGCCGATGAAGCGCTCGATCGAACCCAGGATGGCGCGATGCAGCATGACCGGCACCTGCCTGGTGTTGTCTTCGGCTACATAGTGCGCGCCGAGGCGCTCCGGCATGGAGAAGTCCAGCTGAATGGTCCCGAGTTGCCAAACGCGCCCGAGACAGTCCCGCAGCGAGAACTCGATCTTCGGGCCGTAGAAGGCCCCCTCGCCCGGCTGCAGTTCCCAGGCCAGGTCCTTCTGGTCGAGCGCGTCTTCAAGTGCCTTCTCAGCTTTATCCCATACCTCATCTGACCCAACGCGTTTTTCAGGCCTGGTAGAGAGTTTGACCAGAACCTCATCAAAGCCGAAGTCCCGGTACACCTCGAACAGCAGATCGATGAAGTCGGACACCTCGGAGAGGATCTGGTCCTCGGTGCAGAAGATGTGGGCATCGTCCTGTACGAAGTTACGCACGCGCATCAGCCCATGCAGCGTCCCGGATGGTTCGTTGCGGTGACACGAACCGAACTCGGCCAGGCGCAGCGGCAGGTCGCGGTAGCTCTTCAGGCCGTGGTTGTAGATCTGGATGTGCGCGGGGCAGTTCATCGGCTTAATGGCGTAGACCCGGTCTTCGGTCTCAGTCACGAAGATGTCGTCGCGGAACTTCTCCCAGTGGCCGGATTTCTCCCACAGGCTGCGGTCGATCACCTGGGGCGTGTGTACCTCCTGATACCCGTGAGCGCGCAGCTTGCCGCGGATGTAGTCCTGAATGGTGAGATAGATGCTCCAGCCCTTCTCGTGCCAGAAAGCCATAACCGGGGCCTCTTCCTGGGTGTGGAAGAGATCCAGCGCCTTGCCGATCTTGCGATGGTCACGCTTCTCGGCCTCTTCGAGGCGATCGCGCCAGTAGGCGCCCGCCAGCTTCATGAGCTTGAAGCCCTGCCCCAGCTTGCCGGTACTCGGCAGGTGCGGACCGCGGCACACGTCGAACCACTCGCCCTGGCGGTACACCGAGACCGCCTCCCCCGCGGGGATAATGTCGTCGATGATCTTGACCTTGTACCGCTCGCCGATGTCGGCGAACGCCCGCAGCGCCTCTTCGCGATCCCACACCTCGCGCACGATCGGCAGGTCTCGCTTGACGATCTCGTGCATCCGGGCCTCGATCTTTTCCAGATCGTCCGGGGTGAAGGGCTCGCCGCGCGCGAAGTCGTAGTAGAAGCCGTCCTCGATCGCCGGACCGATGGTCACCTGGGTATCGGGGTAGAGTTCCTGCACCGCCTGCGCCATGACGTGGGCGGCGTCGTGGCGCAACAACTCGAGCGCGTCCTCGTCCTTCGCGGTGACGATCGCCACCTCCGCGTCGTGCTCGATCCGGTGGGCAGCATCGACCATGCGGCCATCGACCTTGCCGGCCAGGGTCGCCTTGGCAAGCCCGGGGCCGATGTCGGCCGCCACCTCGTGCACGGTGACCGGATGCTCGAAGCTGCGCTTCGAGCCGTCGGGGAGCGTGATGACAGGCATGGTCTTCCTCTACGGCCAGTGGTGACCCTTACGAGAGGCCACATGTTGGGGCGGCGCAGCTGGAGGGACCTGCGGAGTTCAGCCTGGAGATGCTACGCGCCGCGCGACGGCAGCGTCAAACCGGTGCTTGCGGCACGACCTGCTCTTCCGCCATCTCCGGGCACGCGGCCAGACAGCCGCAGGTGGGGTACCACGCGCCTCACAGACCGTCGATCACTTCGATCACCGCGTCGTACGCATGGGCGAGTTGGGCGTCGTCGATACAGTACGGCGGCAGCAGGTAGACCACGTTGCCGAGCGGACGCAGCAACAGGTCGCGCGCGAGGAACTCCGCCTTGAGCCGTGGCCCGACCGCGGCGTCGTAGCCGGCCCGTTCGTCGTGGACGTCGAAGGCCGCGACCGTACCCGTGAGCCGGCGCCGGACGACCCGGGGGTGCCCGCACAGTCTTTCCAGAAAGCCGGTGTGGGCGGCCTCGATGCGCTGCAGGTCGCGCCGGGTGTCGGACCGCTCGAGCAGATCCAGGGACGCGTTGGCCGCCGCACAGCCGAGTGGGTTGGCGGTGAACGAGTGGCCGTGGGTAAAGGCGCGGTCGAAGTCCTCGGCGAGAAAGCTCTCGTAGACGCGGTCACTGGTCACGGTGACCGAAAGCGGCAGGAAGCCGCCGGTCAGCCCCTTCGACAGGCAGATCAGGTCGGGCACGACGCCCGTGCTGCCGGCGGCGAACAGCTCGCCCGTGCGGCCGAAACCGGTCATCACCTCGTCGAAGATCAACAGCACGCCGTGGGCGCGCAGCCGCTCGGCGACGTCGCGCACGAAGCCCGGGCGACACATGCGCATGCCCCCCGCGCCCTGCACCAGCGGCTCCATGATCAGGGCTGCGGTGTCGCTGCCGTGGGCATCGAGGACGGCATCCAGTTTGCGCAGAGCCTCACCCTCGCGGGTGTCGACCTCCGTGTCGCCGATCCAGGTCGCCGGGTACGGCAAGCGCGTGACGTCGGACAACAACGGCGAGAACGCCTCGAAAAAGCCGGAGCCGCGCCCGACCGACATGGCCCCGACGGTGTCGCCGTGATAGCCGCCCTCGAAGGCCAGCACGCGATCACGCGTCTCTCCACGGTTGCGCCAGAACTGTATCGCGAGCTTGAGCGCCACCTCGACCGCGGTCGAACCGTCGTCCGAGAAAAACACCCGGTTGAGGTCGCCCGGCAGCTTCTGCGCCAGCCGCGAGGCCAGCCGAACCGCGGGTTCGTGGGTGAAGCCGGCGAAGATCACCTGCTCGAGTTCGCGCGCCTGCGCGGCCACCGCTTCGACGATGTGCGGGTGGGCGTGGCCGTGGATGTTGACCCACCAGGAGGACACCAGATCCAACAGCTGCCTGCCGTCGGCGGTCTCCAGCACGGCGCCCCTACCCCGCGCGACGACGACGGGCGCCGGCGCGGTCTGCTCCTGGGTGAACGGGTGCCAGACGTGGCGGCGGTCGAGAGCGATCAGGTCGTTCATCTGAGTTGGCAGGATTGGGCCCGTGACGAGGGCGATGCTAACCCCCGCCCCACGGGCCGTACAGGATGCCGGGTTGTCAGCCGCGCGAACGCCCGTGCCGTGGTGCTCCAAACCGAGATCGGCGCGTCAAGGCGTGGCCCTGGTCGACCCTGCCCGTCGGACGTCCGGTCAGAAGTAGTACCCGAAGTTCACGTTGAAGCGGCTGTTCCAGTCGTCGTTGCAGTTGACGCCGAAATCGCCCACGCAGGAAACACCGTAATCATCGCCTTCGTTACCCACGAAGTAGTTGCCGTTGGAGTAGGCGAAGTCGGTGTAGATGTACCAGCCCCCATGACCCCAGGCCGCACCCAGCACCCACATCTGGCTGTCGTTGAAGGCGTCGACGTCCTTCACGATCGAGCTGTACTCGACATAGGGGATGACGTAGTCGAGCCATGCGATCCCCGGTGTCGGCTTGTAGTAGCTCAGGGACACCGCCGGGATCCAGGCCTCGGCGGCCACCGGCCAAGCAAAATCGAAGGCGCCCATCAGCACCAGATCGTCGCTGCCGGTGAGAGGCGTCGCATCGACGTCGTACTCGTAGTAGGTCAACTGCGAAGCCAGGGTGAAGTTGTTCCACTTGTTGACCATGTGGACGGACGCGGCATAGTTGTCGCCGTCGTCCTCCGGACCCTTGCTCTTTAGCTGCCCGTACTGCGCGGAGAAGCCCAGGGTCGTGTCGATCGGCACGTCGGGTAAGGTGTAGCGACCGCGAACGTTGAATTGGTTGCGTTCCTCATAGCCCGTACCGCTTTCGTTCACGACGTCGTAGGAGTAACGCGCGCTGTCCTTCGAGTTGCCCGCATAACTGCCTTCGTCGCTGTAGTAGTAGGCAAAGTCGAACGTCCAGTCGCCGAACGGTTTGGTGTACTTGACGCCCAGATCCATGTCGTCGGCAAAACCCACGTAGTAATGCTGATCGAAGAACCAGCTCTGGGAGACGCCGTAGGGGCCAGGGCCGAAAGGCACCCGGTTCACACCGACCTGGATCTGGCTGTCGTCCTCGAAGTTGAAACCGAGCCAGCCGGTGTGCAGGAAGTTGTACCCGTCGTACCAGCGGTACTCCAGCTTGCCTACCCAGGGCCCGTTCGTGTAGTCCGCATTGACGCGGAACGTATCCAGCTCGAAATTCCCCCCGTCATCGAACGCGCGGGACGGTCCACCGTCTGTGTTGCTGACGTAATCCCCAATGGCGTAGTTTGCGCGCATCGCACCGCCGATCTTCAGCGTGCCGAACCCCTCGCCACTGAATTCGATGTCCGACGGCGCAGGCTCCCCGGCATCGGCGATCGTCTCGTTCGCCTGCTCCAGCTCGGCGCGGGCCGCGGCGAGTTCCTGCTCGAGCTGGCGCACGCGTTGTTCCAGTTCGGCGGCGGACTCCGCGTACACCGCCCCACTTGCGAGCACGGCCGCGATCACGGCGACACCGGCCATCGGGCGCAACCCTAGAACGTCCCCTTTGCGTTTGTTTTGCATGTCGTTGTCTCTCCACGTTGGGCAGGAAGCGAGACGGCAATCGGCCGCGACAGGGGGTATCACCATGGCACAGCATCACGCGGCAACGGCGCGCTTAGGCGTGTCCGGTACGCGCCGGTCGGCAGACCACAACGCGCTCAGTGCCCGATTCCTTCGTCGCTTCAACTCGAGAACGGGTCAGCCGGCGCTACCTGAAGACCCGCTTTGGCACGGGGATCGGCGTCCCCGTTAACTTGACATCGTAAGACGAGGCGTCGGCCCCGCTTCGACTTCAGTCACGATGGCTGCGCGCGAGGCGCAACACGATGTGTCAACAATAAAACTACGCGTTCAGACGATATCCGATTGCGACCGTGATTGCATCTATCCGTGAAACCGAAGCGGCAACCGGCCCGCTCCCGCCCCCGGACTTGTCACTGGCAACGCGATCGCGCTAGGGTGACAGGGCTAGAGCCGGTGTTTTTCAGGCACTTTCGCATTCTGCCGGCTTGCTTTCGGTGCACTGCGCGCCGGTCAATCCGTCGGTCCGATCGCTTACGCATCAGGCCGCCATCACGTCAGGCCACGTATGAAGAGCCGCGCCTTCGTGCGGGCCGTCAGCAAACCGGCAAGAGATTTCGGCATTCTCCGCCCGGTTGGAACGGGGGAAGACATGCCCAATCGCTACGACACCTACCACGAAATCGGACAAGACAACGTTCTGAACGGCAGCGGCACGAGGGCGGTAAGCGACTGACAGCCCCGGCGCGCGACATGGCGGGCAAGCCACTGGTCAGCTGGCTGCGCGAGTGGTGCCAGGACGAGTTGGCAGGGACGCTGACCGCGATTTATCTGGCCGACCGGGCCGGCGCGCCGATGCGCCGGGTCGAGCAGACCGATGCACTCGTCGGCAAGGGTCTCGCCGGCGACCGCTACGCCGAAGGCGGCGGCCACTGGCGGCTGGTCGACGCCGTGCAGGTTACGCTGGTTTGCGAGGAGGACATCGTGCGGGCCGCAAGGCGCACCGGCATGGCACTCGGCAACGGCGAACACCGCCGCAACCTCGTCGTTCGCGGCATTCCGCTCGCCGCCTACCGCCGACGACGGTTCCGCATCGGCGACGTGTTGTTCGAGTTCCAGCGCCCGCGGCCGCCGTGCGGCTACCTCGACCGGGTCGCCGGCCGGGGCACGGCCAAGGCGCTGGGCAGGGCCGCCGGGATCGGCGCGCGGATCCTCGACGGTGGACCCATCCGGGTCGGTGATCCCGTGCAGGTAATCGCATCGACCTGAAGCGGGCGCACGCCGGGTGCGCCGCGCTCTACACTTAACGGTATGTCCACAAACCGCCCGACCGACCGCAGCCGCCGCGCTTTTCTCGGGCAGCTGGCCGCGCTCACCGCCGCGTGGCTGGCACCCACCGGCCCGCTGGCCGGCGAAGCAGCGCGCCACGCGCGGCCGATACCCGGCAGTGGCGAGCGCATCCCGGCCGTCGGCATGGGCACCTGGCTCACCTTCGACGTGCACGACGACGCAGCCGCTCTGGCCGTGCGGGCGCGCATCCTCGAGCGCTTTTTCGCTCGCGGCGGCGGCCTGATCGACTCCTCGCCCATGTACGGCTCGGCACAGGCCGTGCTGGGCGACTGCCTCGGCCGGCTGGACGACACCTCCGGCCTGTTTGCGGCGACCAAAGTGTGGACACCAGGCCGCTGGTTGGGCGTGCGGCAGATGGAAAATTCCGCACGACTGTGGGACCTGCCGCGCTTCGACCTGCTGCAGGTGCACAACCTGCTCGACTGGGAAACTCATCTCGAAACCCTACTCCAGTGGAAGACCGAGGGCCGGGTCCGCTACGTCGGCGTCACCACCTCACACGGCCGGCGCCACGACGAACTATTGGCCGTCATGGCCCGCGAACCGATCGATTTCGTGCAATTCACCTATAACATCGACGATCGCGAGGCCGAACGGCGCCTGCTACCGCTGGCCGCCGAGCGCGGCATCGCCGTGATCGCCAACCGCCCCTTCCAAGGCGGCAACCTGTTCGATCGGGTCGGAGACGCCCCGCTGCCGGGTTGGGCGGTCGAGATCGACTGCGCCAACTGGGCGCAGGTCTTCCTGAAATTCATCATCTCGCACCCAACGGTCACCTGGGCCATCCCGGCCACCTCCCGGGTCGATCACATGGAGCAGAACATGGGGGCCCTCACCGGTGCGCTGCCGGACCCGACGCTGCGCGGGCGCATGGCGCGCGACTTTGCCGCGCTGGGGTGAGGCCGGGCGCCGGCTGTCGGGTGGTTCACCGGGAAAGCCGCCTTGCACTAAAATTGAGTCAGGCGGGGTCGCCTCCGGCAGCCTGCCACCCGATCACCCAGCTGGCACAGGAGATGAACCATGATCACCTGGATAGCTGTCACCAGCGGCGCCCGTGCTCGCATCTTCGAAACCACCGGACGCCGGCAGCCCCTCACCGAAATCACCAGCATGGTCAACCCGGAAGACCGCCTGCAAAAGAAGGAACTGCGCAACGACAAACCCGGCCGCGCCACCGATGCCCAGCGGGGCCAGCGCCACACGATGGGCATGGCGGACAACCCCAAGGACCAGGTGGCGGACGACTTTGCCCGCAGCATCGTCGAACGCCTCTCCGGCGACGCCCTCGCCAAACGCTTCGATCGCCTCTGTGTCGTCGCCCCGCCGCGCTTCCTGGGTATGCTGCGCAATCACATGAACGGTCCGCTCAAGGCCAGCCTTGCGGGCGAGATCAACAAGGACCTGACCGCCGAAGCCCCGGCGGCCATTCACCAGCACGTGGAGCCCGTCTTGTGGCCGCCGGTCCCTAGGGTGCCCGGTATAGGCACCTAGAACGGGATTCAAGCAGGAGCCGCCGGGGGGCCGCAGGTCGGTCGCACGTCCGCGTACGACACCCGAACACAAAAGCTCAGAAAGCAGGAACCCGGCCGCGGCCGGGTTCCCTCCTCCTGGTCGTCCCACGACTCATGAGGCCTCGATTTCGATCTTGCGACGCTTGGAGACCTCGGTCTTCGGCAGCGTCAGTTCGAGCATGCCGTCACGATAGCGGGCTTTCGCCTTGCCGCCGTCGACGTGCGCCGGCAGCGGAATCGTGCGGCTGAACTCGCCCTCCCGCCGTTCCTGATAGAGCATCTCGCCCTCTTCCTTGCGTTCTTCGTGGTGCGTGTGGCCGCTGATGGTCAGGTTGTCGTCGGTCAGGGTGACATTCAGGTCGTCCTTTTCGACGCCCGGCACCTCGGCCCGCACCACCACCGCGGCCTTCTCATCGATCACGTCGATACGCGGTTGTGGCGCCCACTCGGCGAAACCGGGCAGATCCGCCCACAGCCGCGGCCAGCGCTCCCTGGCGGGGAACAGGCGGTTGAACAACCGCTCCATTTCGAACAGCGGCTGCTCCGGCCTACGCCGCTCGCTTAGTTCCTGTTCCTTGACAAGAACACTCTCGATGTCTTTGGTTTTCGTCATGTTTCACCTCCTCTAACCACCCACACGCAACGCGACATCGTGGCGTCGGTCGGTCTTCCCGGAGGCGCCCCGCGAAGCGTTGCTCGCGGGCTTCAGCAGCTCTCTCTACCTAAATTTTGGACCCGTCGGCGCAACATTCAAGGGCCTGCAAAGGGCGACGGAGGGGTGTTCACCCGTCGGCCCGCCGCGGCGGCTGCTCGGCCGGCGTCCCCCGCAAGGCGACGCAAGTCAAACGATATCGACCAACTCGATATCGAAATTGAGGGCCTTGCCGGCCAGCGGGTGGTTGCCGTCGACGGTGATGGCATCGTCGCCGACGGCGGTGACGACCAACTGCATGACTTGGCCGTCCGGGCCGGAGGCCTGCAGGCGCATGCCCACCTCGGGTTGGATCTCCGCCGGCAGCTGCGTCTTCGGTACTTCCTGCACCAACTGCTCGTGGCGCGGGCCGTACGCGTCGTCCGGAGCGATCTGCACCGTCTTGTTCTCGCCGACGCTCATGCCATCGACCGCCTTATCGAAGCCGGGTATCACCTGGCCGCTGCCAAGTGCGAACTCCAGCGGCTCGCGACCGGCCGAGCTGTCGAACTGGGTCCCGTCGTCGAGTGTACCGGTGTAATGGATGCGAACCGTGTCGCCTGCCTTTGCGTGACTCATCAATGACCTCCGGGGTCGCTGGATCGCCGTGCCGCGCTCAATGCCGTGGGTTCCGGCAGGCCTGCCGGGATCGAACGTCGAGGGAGGGGACAACGGCT
>JARRQB010000044.1:0-7597 GCA_037382265.1 Gammaproteobacteria bacterium
CCCAGGCAGGTCAGGCACATACGCGGAGTAGTTCGAACGGGCCTTTTCAATAACGACGGCATATTTCATGGCAGCACCTCACTTCCACCCAGCTTGCGGCTAGTTGAAGCCCGAATTCACCAGGCTCAGCGTGGCTTCGTCGAAGTGGCGCGACATGGCCTTGACTGCCGCTTCGGGATCGCGCGCCTTGATGGCCTGGGCCACGGTCTCGTGCCAGTCGACGACCTCCAGCTGTTCTTCGTCGCTGCGGCGCACGCGCCAGACGATCGGGTTGGTCTCGCGCATGGCGGTGGTCAGCGAGGAGATCAGCACCGGGAACAGGGGGTTGCGGGTGGCGTTGGCAATGGCCACGTGGAAGTCAATGTCGTGCTCGGTCATGGTTGCGATGTCCTTGCGCGTTTCGCGCATCTTGCGGCTCAGGGCCACGATGCGGTCGGCTTCCTTGTCCGTGCGGTGCATGCAGGCCAGCGCCACGGCGCGCAGCTCGATTGCCCTGCGCACGTCCCATACCTGTTGCACCGTGACCTGCTCGGTGCGCAGGCCATGGCCCAGCGTCAGCGCCATCACCGAGCCGTCGAAGGCGCTGACCCGTGCCCGCCGACCGGCGCTGACCTCGATGATGTTCATTGCCGCCAGCGCCTTGAAGGCTTCCCGCACCACGGTGCGGCTGACGCCGAGCCGTTGCGCGAAATCGCCCTCGCTGAGGATCGTTTCGCCGACCTTCAGCTGGTTGTCGCGGATGTAGGTGATGATGGCCTTGACCACGCCTTGCGCCAGCGTGCCGCTGGCCTGTTGGCTGTCCATGGTCGGCAGGACCTGAGTCTCCGGTGTCGCGGCCAATGTCGTTCCCGATTCAACTGTCGATGGGGGAGGCCCGAATCATAGCCACGGGCCCGCTCCGGTACAACGGCGAGCCGGTTAGGGCTGCCGATTAACATAACCTATCATACAAGTTGCATTTAACAAATACTACTAGTAAAGTACACGCCATCGTACAGTCCGCTCGCCGTTCAAACGGCCGGCGCGACCGGATTGCAGGAGCGCGCTTGCGCGCGATCGAAACCGAACCAAGCCCGGGCCTTACCAGTGACCCGGCCAGCGCAGAGGAGACAGGCAGTGTCCGCATTGCTGCAAAAACTGCAGGCCATCGTGGGCGAATCGGGCGTTCTCACCGGCGACGCGCTGGCGCAGCGCGCCTGCAGCTACTGGGATCCCTCGCCGCTGCGGGCGGTGGCCCTGGTGCGGCCGCGCAGCACGGCCGAGGTCAGCGCCGTACTGAACGCATGCCACGAATTGAACCAGCCGCTGGTCACCCATGGTGGCCTGACCGGCTGCGTCGAAGGCACCGTGGTGCGCCCCGACCAACTGGTGCTGTCGCTGGAGCGCATGAACGCCATCGAGGAAATCGATCCGGTCGGCCGCACCGCCATCGTGCAGGCCGGCGTGGTGCTGCAACACATGCAGGAAACCGCGGAGGAGCAGGGGCTTTATTTCCCGCTCGACCTCGGCGCCCGCGGCAGCTGCACCATCGGCGGCAACATCGCCACCAATGCCGGCGGCATCAACGTGATCCGCTACGGCATGATGCGCGAGTTGGTGCTGGGCCTCGAAGCCGTGCTGGCCGACGGCACGGTCGTCTCGTCGATGAACCGCATGCTGAAGAACAACGCCGGCTACGATCTCAAACAACTGTTCATCGGCAGCGAAGGCACCCTGGGCGTCGTCACCCGGGCGGTGCTGCGCCTCAAGGAAGCCCCGGCCAGCGACAACAGCGCGCTGGTGGCGCTGGACAGCTTCGACGCCGTCACCCGTTTTCTCAAGTTCCTCGAGCGCAGGCTCGGCGGCCACCTCAGCGCCTACGAGGTGATGTGGGGCGACTATTACCAGGCGGTCACGGAGCCCGGTTACCACCGTGCTCCCCTGCCGCGCAATTACCCCTTTTACGTGGTCACCGAGGCCAACGGCACCGAGCCGGAAGCTGACGAGGCGCAATTCATGAGCGCGCTGGAAACCGCGATCGAGGAGGGCCTGGTGATCGACGCCGTGTTGCCGAAATCCCAGACCGAACGCGATGCGCTGTGGGCGATCCGCGAGGAATTCGAGGCCATCACGGAAGTCCAGCCCTCCTTTCTTTACGACGTCAGCCTGCCGATCAAGGACATGGACGCCTACATCCGCGAGGTCGAGGCCGGGCTGGCCCGGCGCTGGCCGGGCGGCAAGTGCTACGTCATCGGCCACATCGGCGACGGCAACCTGCACCTGTTCGTGCAACCCGGCTGCGGCGATCACAGCCTGCACGCCGAGGCCGACGAGGAAGTGTATCCGCCGCTGCTGCCCTACGGCGGATCGGTATCGGCCGAGCACGGCATCGGCCTGGAAAAGAAAGGCTGGCTGGGCAGCAGCCGCAGTGAAGAGGAGTTGGCGCTGATGCGCCGGCTCAAGCAGAGCCTGGACCCGAAGAACCTGCTCAACCCGGGCATGGTGTTCGACCTGTAAAACGAGGTGCGGAACCACCGCACGCCTGGTAACCACGACATATGAAGCGAGGACTCAATAGCATGAAAGCACACCACACAGTGAGCCTGGCCCTGACCGCCGCGATCGTCGCGGTGCTGGGGACCACCCTGCCGGGCGGACACCTCATGGCGCAGGACGCCGCCGCAGAGTCCGTCATGGAAGAAGTGATCGTCTCGGCACGCAAGCGCGAGGAGTCGATCCAGGAAGTGCCGATCGCCGTGACCGCGGTGGGCGCTGACACCATTGCCCGCGAGCAGATCAATTCCATCCGCCAGGTGGCCGATTTCTCGCCCGGCCTGGTCATCAACTCCGACGCCGTGGGCCGCGCCTTCATGTCCATCCGCGGCATCGGCACCACGCTGATCGACACCGTGCAGCCCGGTGTGGGTATTTTCATCGACGGCATTTATCAGCCCAACACGTCCTACCTGAACAACCCGGTGCTGGACGTCGAGCGCATCGAGGTGCTCAAGGGCCCGCAGGGCACGCTGTTCGGCAACAACACGCTGGGCGGCGCCATCAACGTGATCACGCGCAAGCCGACCGACGAGTTCTACTCCCGCGTCGAGGGCGTGTGGGCCGATCCGGACAACTACCAGACCGCGGCCGCCACGGTCAGTGGGCCCATGATCGAGGGCAGCCTGTACGGCCGCATCGCCGCTTCGTACCACAGCGAGGACGGCTTCTCGACCAATCTGTTGGCCGGCGGCGACGCCCGCCCGCTGGACCATCGCTCGGTCAACGGCACGCTGGTATGGGACGCGGCCGAAGCCGCCGAAATCACGTTCAACGCCTATATCGACAGCGTCGAGGGCAGCCAGACGGCGTACGCCAATCCGGCCGGGCCGACCGACTACCGCGAGGACGTCACGCTCAACCTGAACAGCATCGCCCGCTTTGACTACCAGGGCTTCAACCTCAAGGGCGTGTTCGACCTGGCGGCGATCGACACCGAACTGACGGCCGTTCTTGCTTATGACAAGAAGGAAGGCAAGGCCAACGGCGACGCCGACTTCGGCCCAGTCGATTTTGCGCGCACCCGCGACGGGCGCAACGACACCACCACCAAGACCGCCGAGGTCCGTTTCGACACCAGCTGGACCGACAACATTTCCACGCTGATCGGCGTTTTCGCCAACACCTCGGACGTCACCAACGCCAACCTGACCGACCTGCCGCTGTTCGGCGTTTTCGGCGTGCCGGCCTCGCAGTCCAACGACCTGTCCTCCTGGGCCGTATTCGGCAACCTGTTCTGGGATCTGTCGGCAGCCACCGAGCTGTCCTTCGGCCTGCGTTTCGATGACCAGGAAGTCAAAACCACCGACAACATCACCGGCTTCGAAACCACCTACACGGCTGACGAATGGCAACCGCGGGTCACCCTCAAGCACGACGTCTCGGACAGCCTGATGGCCTATGGTTCCGTTTCCCGCGGTTTCCGTGGCGGCGGCGCCAACGGCCCGGGTGCGCCGAACCCGATCTACGAAGGCGACTCGGTCTGGACCTACGAAATCGGCAGCAAGCTGGTGAGCGAAGACGGCCGCTGGGTTCTGAACGCGGCGGCTTACTACAACGACTACAGCGATTACATCGGCCAGAACGCGCTGGCCCCGACCGAGTTCGGCACGTTCGTCGCCGTCAACCTGAACACGGGCGACGTCGAGAGCTACGGCGTCGAACTGGAAGGCAGCTGGCAGGCCACCGACCGCTTCATGCTGCAGGGCGGCGTGACCTACCTGCACGCCCGCATCACCGACGACAGCCAGTACCAGGCCATCACCGGCCGGACGCTGCCTACCGACCGCATCCTGTTCCTGCCGGACTACACCTATTTCGGCACCGCCAGCTACACCGTGCCGCTGGGCGGCGACGAACTTCGTTTCGACGCCACGGTGATCGGCAAGGGCGACCGCGTCGGCTCCACGGCGGACACGGTTTACTTCCCGGAACTGGAGGCCTACACGACGCTGAACGCGAACATCACCTGGGAGCGCGAAAACTGGTTCGTGTCCCTGTGGGGCACCAATCTGACCGACGAGATCTACTTCGAGTCGTACATCGACAAGTCGCTGCTCACCTCGGCCGGGTTCACCGGGCCGCTGGTGAACAACCTCGGCATCACCAGCGCCGGCCGCCGCATCGGCATCCGCGTGGGAGCCCATTTCTGAGGCCATGAGCACGAGCGCCACCGGGCCGGTCGTCGCGATCGGAAGCGGCCGCATCGCCGGCAGCCTCGCGCAGGGCGTGCGCCGCTTCCTCGGCGTCCCGTACGCGGCGCCGCCGGTGGGCGGGCGGCGTTTCGCCCTGCCGCAGCCGTACCCGGCCTGGGACGGCGTGCGCGACGCCACCCGCATGGGTCCGGTGGCGCCACAGCCGGTGCCGTCGGCCGAGGAAATGGAAAAACTGCTGCCCGGCCTGGACATCGCGCCGCTGGTCGGCGATGGCTCGAAGCAGGGCGACGACTTCCTGCTGGCCAATATCTGGGCGCCGCAGGAGGGCTCGGGCCACCCGGTGCTCGTATTCATCCACGGCGGCGCCTTCACCGGCGGCTGTGGCAGCGCCGACGTCTACGACGGCAGCGCCTTCGCGCGGCGCGGCGTGGTCTGCGTCACCATCAACTACCGCCTCGGTGTGGAGGGCTTTCTGCCCATACCCGGCGTACCGACCAATCTCGGCTTGCGCGACCAGATCGCCGCGCTGCAGTGGGTGCGCGACAACATCGCGGCGTTCGGCGGCGATTCCGCCAACGTGACGGTCTCCGGCGAGTCGGCCGGCGCCATGTCGCTGGCCAACCTGGTGGTCTCGCCGCTGGCGCAGGGCCTGTTCCGCCGCGCCATCGTGCAGAGCGGCCACGGCTCCATGGTGCGGCCCGTCGCGGTGGCGCAAAACCTCGTCGCCCGGCTGGCGAAGGAGCTGGGGATTTCCGCTGACGCCGAGGGCTTCCGCGGCGCCACGAGCGCAGACTGCCTGGCGGCGCAGGCCAAGGTCTCGCAGCCCCGGGCCCGGGTCAAACTGAAAGGCCCCGACGGCCGCGAGCCCGCCTATGGGCTGAGCCGCTTCCTGCCCGTTTACGGCGACGACGTGCTGCCCCGGCATCCGCTGGAGGCGCTGCGGCAAGGCGCCGGCGCCGATATCGACCTGCTGATCGGCACCAACCGCGAGGAAATGAACCTCTACTTCGTCCCCAGCGGCGTGCGCCGCACGATCGGCCGCATCCTGGCCTTCATCGCCGTGCGCGCGGTGGAGCCCGCCGCCTGGCCCATCCTCAGGGCCTACGGCCTGCTGCGCCGCGATCGCAAGCCCGGTGTTGCGTTCACCGAGGCGCTCACCGACTGTGTGTTCTGCCTGCCGGCGCGGCGTTTCGCACAGGCGCACCAGGGCCGCACGCACTTCTACGAGTTCGGCTGGCGGTCGCGCGCCTACGGCGGTGAGCTGGGCGCCTGTCACGGGCTGGAACTGCCCTTCGTATTCGACACGCTGCGCACCGTCGCCGGTCCCAGGGGCCTGGCCGGCGAAGATCCGCCGCAGGCGCTGGCCGACCACATGAACGCGCTGTGGGCCGATTACTGCGCGACCGGCGCCTTGCCCTGGCCCGAGTACGAGGCCGAACGGCGGCTGGTCTACGCGCCCGAGAAAGATGCGGCCGAACGCGACCGCGACATGCCGGCCGCCGCATTGCTGCCGTGACCCCGCCCCGGTGAACACGCGCCCCGTCGAACTGGAACCCGGCCTGGCCGCGGTTGCCGAACCGGCGCCGGTCAGCCGCGGCCAGGCCCTGTTCGGGCTGTTGTCGCTGGCCCTGACGATCTGCTGCGCCTCGGCCATGCGCACGGTATTCAGCCCGCTGCAGGAGGTGGCCAAGGCCGACCTGCAACTGTCGGATTTTCAGCTCAGCCTGGTGCAGGGGCTGGCCGTCTCCATCCCCATCGCCGCGCTGTCGCTGCCGATCGGCCGCATGACCGATCGCGGCAACCGGCTGCGCCTGCTGCTGGCGATGGGCCTGGTGTGGGCCGTCGGCTCGGTCGCCACCGCCTTCGTAACGGAATTCTACGGGCTGTTCCTGGCGCGCATGCTGGCCGGCATCGGCGCCATGTGCGCCATCCCGGTGGCGATCTCGATCGCGGCCGATCTCAGCACCCCGGAGCGGCGCGGCCGCTCGCTGCTGTTCCTGTCGATCGGCAACATCGCCGGCGGCGCCTTGGCCTTCGCCCTGGGCGGCTGGATCCTCGGCCTGCTCGAGGCCACCCCCGCGTTGCTTGCCGCCCTGCCGCCGTGGCGCGGGGTGCACCTGGTGTTCGGCGCCGCCAGCCTGCTGTTGCTGCTGCCGCTGCTGGTGATGCGCGAGCCGGCCCGGCGCGAAGTCGGGCAAACCGTGCACACTGCGCTGGCGCCGGCGCTGCGCGAGATCTGGACCTACCGGGCGCTGCTGGGCCCGCTGTTCCTGGGCCAGCTGACGGTCGTGATGGCCGACACCGCCGCGGGCATCTGGGCCGCGCCGGTACTGTCGCGCGACTATGGCCTCCGGCCCGAGCAGTTCGCCGGCTGGATGGGCGCGGTCATGCTCGGCGCCGGCGTCGTCGGCTCGCTGATCGGCGGCTTCGCGGCCGACGCCGGCCAGCGCGCCAGCAAGCGATCCGGGCGCGGCGGCGGCATCCTGTGGGGCGCCGTCTGCGCCGCCTGGCTGTCGATCCCCGGCGCCGGCTTCGCGCTGGCGCCGGACACGGTCAGCTTCGCGCTGCTGCTGGCCCTGCTGCTGATCTGCGGGACCATCACCGGCCTGGTCACGGCCACCGCCATCGCGGTGCTGATCCCGAACGAGATCCGCGGCGTCTGCCTCAGCGCCTTCATCGTCATCAGCGCCATCGTCGGGCTCGGCATCGCGCCGACCCTGGTGACGCTGGTCAGCGCCGCGCTGGGCGGCGAGGAGACCCTGCGTTACGCGCTGGCCATCAGCATCGGTGCGACCAGCCTGTTGGCCGCGCTGGGCTTCATGGCCGCGCTGAGGGCGGCCCGGCGCAGCTAGCGCCATACGGCAATCGTCGGCATGGGCGCCGTCAAGCTCAATCAAGCCAACCTGCCG
>JARRQB010000045.1:0-7579 GCA_037382265.1 Gammaproteobacteria bacterium
GCCCCTACGCAAGGGTCGTGGAGGTGGTCCGGGCCTCGCGCCAATGGGTGGATGAGATGATGGGCGGCGAGGAGGCCGAATTTCGGCCGCCCGGGCTGTCCTGGGAATCGGCCGCGGAGGCGGCCGCCGAACTCACCAAGCGTTGGGATCAGCTCAACGCCTTTGCGGACCAACTGGTATGACGCGCTCACAGGTATTCGATCGGCCCGGCGTGTTCTCCAACAGTGTGGCGGACGATCTGCGCGGGCGCTTCGTCGACCTCATGGATCTGCTGTCGGCGATGCGGCAGCTGCTAGCCACCCGGGACCCGCAGGCCTCCGACGGCGATTTGATGGGACGGGCCCTCAGTTCCCTGGTCGACCACATCCGCCTGTCCTACTGTTCGGTGTTCCTGGTGGACGACGGGGAACTGCGCTGCGCTGCGGGCACGGGCTTCGACGAGGAACTGGCGCGATCCATGGGCCACCCGACGGTGACCCGCTTCGAACGCGAGGCGCGGCTGCGCGACAACCCCTCGCCGACGCTGCCGCTGGACACCGGCATCATGGGCTTGGCCGTGCGTACCGGTCAGCAGCAGTACTGCGCGGACTGCAGCCGCGACGAGCGCTTCGTGACGCTGACGCATCACCACCCGAACCAGGCGCACGGCAGCCTGATGTCGTTGCCGCTGAAGAGCGGCGACGAGGTGATGGGCGTGCTCAACGTCTGGTACCACGTGCCCGAACACTACGATCTGTGGCATCGCAACGCGCTGGCGCTGTTCGCCGACGCACTGTCGCTGATCCTGCACAACGCGAGGCTGGTCCGTCACCTCGATCTCAAGGTGGCCATGCGCACCGACGCGCTGCAGCGTTCGCTCACCGAGGCGCAGCGCCTGCGTCGACGCTACGAACACCTGTCGACCGTCGACGAGCTGACCGGGGTGTTCAACCGCCGCCATTTCTTCGAGCGCGCCGGCGTGCTGGTTGACGAGGCGCAGCGGACCTTCACTCCGGTCGCCCTGATCATGCTCGATCTCGACAACTTCAAGAGCATCAACGACACCTGGGGGCACGCGGTAGGCGACGAGGTGCTGGGCCGGGCCGGCCGCGCGCTGGCCTCCGAACTGCGCACCGGCGACCTCCTGGCGCGCCTGGGTGGCGAGGAATTCGTGGTGCTGCTGACGTCCACCCAAGAGGCCGAGGCGGTAGAACTGGTGGAACGCCTGCGCGGTGCGCTGGCTGGGTTGTCGGCTGGACCGATGGGCGCGCGCCGGCAGTTGACCGCGAGCTTCGGCATCGCCTGTTACACCGGGGAACTCGCCAAGCTCTCCGGCGAACACGCGCTCGACATCCTGTACGCCCGTGCCGACAAGGCGATGTACCGTTCCAAGGTGCTCGGGCGCAACCGCTGGGAAGTCTTCCGGGGGATCGACGGCCCCTAGGGCATGCGGCGGTCGATCGACGGCCCGAGCCAGGCGTCGTCGCCGCGCACCTTGCCCGGCCTTCTCATGGCACGAAGGGCGGTTCAGCCGCGCTGCGTCTGCTCGGGCTCGCCTGCCGTGGCGTCCTCAAGCGCGACGGTCTGCGGCGCATCCGGCTCGTCCAGGGGTGCCGGCACCGCGCCCGAAGGGTTGGTGAACCGGTCGTTGAGCCGTTGCACGTAGTCGTCGCTGTTCTGCAGCACCTCGGTGATGCGGCGCTTGGCGCCGCGGCCCCAGCCGGCCGGTTTGGTGGCGAAGATGCTGCGCCAGAAGCGGGTGTTGCGCGCGAAGGCGCCGGCCAAGTCGACCCGTAAGCCGAGTTCCGAGCCGAGCCGCCGGGCGCGGCCGAGCAGGGTCTTGGCGGCCAGGCTGCGCACGCCGAAGTGCACCGCCAGGGCGACCAGGAACAGCCCCAGCACGGAGCCGTAGACGCGCGCCGGGGTTTCCCGTAGCCACTCCCACCAGCCGGTTTCGAGGCGCAGGCCGTGCCACTGGCCGGCGTTGATCGTGACCGCCAGGAAGGCCGCGACCGCGAGGCCGAACACCAGGACGTCGCCGATCAGGACCCGCCGCCGCCAGTCGGCGAACAGGCGCGTGAGGGCGGGCGCGGCGCGATCCTGGATGTCCCGGGCGGACTTCTCCAGGGTGCCGACGATGCGGTACGCGCGTTCGATCTCGACCTGCTGCATGCGGCCGTGGATCTCCCCCATGTCCGCGTCGCGCTTCGACTCGTAGCGGTGCCGCAGCGCCTCGTCCGTAATCGGCGCGGCGGCGGCTTGGTTGTAGATCGTGTAGAACCGTCCGGCGGTCAGGCCGCGCTCGCCCAGCGCGCGCTGCCAGGCCGCGATCACCTCTTCGGGGTTGTCTTCGCGTGCGGTGGTGTCGATCTGGTTGAGGATGTAGAGGAACTTGCCCGAGTCCGGCCGGTTTAGGGAGCGACTGACCAGATGATCGAGGGTGTCGCGCATGGCGCCCGGTTCGGGGTGGCGGGCGTCGAAGAACACCAGTACCAGGTCGGACAGGTCGATGATGTGATCGGTAATGCGCAGTGTGGAGGTGCGCTGCGCATCGGCGTCGAAGCCGGGGGAGTCGATCAGGATCTTGCCGCGCAGGGCCTCGGCAGGGCAGGTCTTCAACTGCAGGTAGGCGTCGATGCGCGAGCCTTCACCCTGCGCCACCTTGTCGATCTCGGCGCTGATCCGGTAGAAGGGGAAGCGCGGGTCGGAATCGAGTGCCACGCCGGGCAGGGCGTGCGGCGTCTCCTCCTTCGCATAGCAGATGACGGTGAACTTTTCGTCGACCGCCTGGTTCCCGCTACGCTGCAGATTCATCGACAGGTAGTCGTTGATGAAGGTCGACTTGCCCGCCGAAAAGGTCCCGAGCACCGAGATCAGCGGCCACCAGGGGATCTGGGTCGCCAGCGACTGGTCGTCTTCGAGCAGCCCCATGCGGTGCGCCACGCCGTCGAGCTGGCGGAAGCTCTGCACGGTGCTGAGCAGCACGGGGTTCTCCTGCTCCAGATGCGTTTCGAGATGCTTCAGGCGGTTTTCGATGACGTTGCCGTCGGTACTCATGGCGGGCTCCTTAGGCGTGGCGCGAATCCGGACGAACGCGCAGCGAACTGGTTTTGATCTTAACGTGCCTACCGGGGGTCGGGTAGGGCATGGCGGCGTTTGCGGTGCATATAAGCGCTGCAGCGATTACTTGCCCCCCGAGGGCCGCGCGCGGGCCCGCTTCAATTGCATTAGCAGGTGCTGTTGTAGCATACTTCCCCGGCCTGTCGCGGGCCCGGACTCCCCGGACGACACGCTCCGGTATGGGCTACAACTTCTTGTTTACCAACACTTTCGATAACTGAGGGCACGAGATGGCTGAACTTTTTTCCGCCGACTGGATGCGCGGGTTCATGGAGCGCTGGAACGCCGAACCGGGCCTTGCGGACGCACTGGCCGAGATTGGTTTCAACAGCGTTATTGGGTACGGTTTTCCTGGCGACGACGCGCCGAAGGGTGTGATGACGGTGGAGAACGGCAAGGTGGTCAGCGCGGGCGAGTATGCGGGCGAGACGCTGAACTGGGACATGCGTGCGAGCGCCGACCAGTGGCAGAAGTGGATTGCCAAGCCGCCTGGGATGATGGGCATAGGTTCGGCGTTCGCCATGGGCAAGCTCAAGTTCGAGGTCGGTGACTACAGTGCGATGGTCAAGGATCCGCGCATGGCCGGCCCGTTCATCAAGAGCTTCGCCGTGATGAGTGAAGCCTGACCCGGCCTCGACCGGAACCGGGCCACGGACGCCGCAGGCTTGCGGTGACCGTGGCTCTGTGCGTTTAATCGGCGGATGGAACTCTAGGGGTCGCGAGTCAGTGATGCGAAAAGCAATGTTGGCGGCGTGCATCGTCGTTTCGACGATGGCGCTTGGCCCGGTGCGGGCCCAACAACCGCCTTTGCCACCGATCTTCGTGGTGCAGGCCTCGTCGAAGACGCCCACCGTGTCGATCGGCGGCACCGTCGTGCCCTACAAGGAAGTCACGCTGGCCGCGCAGCTGCCTGGCCGCATCAAATTCATTGCCGGTATCGAGGGCGACACCTTCGAGGAGTCCGCGCTGCTGGTGGCCATCGACGAGTCCGAACTGCTGGCCCGCCGCAACGCCGCTTACGCCCAGCTGGCCGCGGCCGACGCCCAACTGCGCAACGCCGGCGTGCAGTACTCGCGTGAACTGTGGTCGCCGCGCTCTCGCAACGCGCCGGGCGGCATGGGGATGCCCAACCTGTTCGATCAGATGTTCACTCGCCCGGCCGAGGACTTCTTCGGCGGCCGCGACCGCGACGCCGAACGCAGCGCCGACCTGTTCGCCTCGACCACGGCGGTAGACCAGGCGCGCAGCGCGCTGCTGCAGGCCCAGGCCGAGATCCGGGCCATCGACGCCAAGCTGCGCGACGCCAAGAGCCTGGCGCCGTTCGACGGCGTGATCACCGACAAGTTCATCGAGGTTGGCGACACCGTGCAGCCGGGCCAGCCCCTGCTCAAGTTCGCGGACGTGACCTGGCTGCAGATCGAACTGGACGTGCCGGCGCGCCTGGTGTCTGGCCTGCACGAGATGCAGGTGCTCGAGCGCGCGGCCTCCGTCGACGACCACCCCGAACCGATCGACGTGCGGGTGGCGCAGATCTTCCCCATGGCCGATGCCCGCCGCCACACCATTAAGGTCAAACTCGACCTGCCGCAGGGGGTGTCCCAGCCCGGCATGTACGCCAAGGTGCAGATCCCCGACCGCACGGCGACGACGGCGGACAGCCAGGTGCCGGCCATCCCGACCAGTGCCATCCGTTACCGCGGCAGCCTGCCAGTCGTGTTTCTGCAGAACAGCGAGGGAGAGCCCGAACTGCGGCTGATCCGCGAGGGTCGCCGCCTGGACAACGGCATGACGACGGTGCTGTCCGGGCTGGCGCCCGGCGACCGGGTTTACACCAATCCGGGCCCGGAGCTGCTGAGCGGCTCGCAGCGTTGACACGCAACCCGCGACCGGTCCCGCCCAGGCTGCCTCGGACGCGAGAGAAGACCGAGAAGGGCACTGCCGGAGCGACGGCCGTCCCAACACAGACCTGATGCAACGGATCCGATCCGCATGAGCGACAACGATACCCCCACCGGCGTGTCCGCGGCATCCACTGAACTCGATGGCAGGAACCTTGGCGTAGCCGGCGGCACGGCTAAGTTCTTCATCAAGTCGCCGCTCTCGCCGCTGCTTTACCTCGCGATGTTCCTACTGGGCTTGCTCGGCCTGATCATCACGCCGCGCCAGGAAGACCCGCAAATCTCGGTGCCCATGGTGGACATCTTCGTCCAGTATCCCGGCGCCGAGGCCGACCAGGTGGCGAGTCTGGCGATCCAGCCGCTCGAGCGCATCATGTCCGAGATGAAGGGCGTCAAGCACGTCTATTCCGCTTCGATGCGCGGCCAGGGGCTAGTGACCGTGCAGTTCGAGGTGGGCGAGGAGATGGGGCCGTCCCTGGTCAAGGTGAACGATCAGATCGACTCCAACATGGACAAGATTCCGCCCGGGGTCATGCCGCCGCTGGTCAAGGCCAAGGGCATCGACGACGTGCCGATCGTGACCATCACGCTGTGGTCGGAGAAGGACTACAACGGCGACGGCGTGCCCGACGTCGACGACAGCCAGCTGCGCCGGCTGGCGCTGTCGGTGCTGCAGAGCGTCAAGGAGATCCCCGAGACCGGCGAGGGCTTCGTGGTCGGCGGCCGTGCCGAGCAGGTCACCGTCGAGGTCTTTCCCGAGCGGCTCGCCGGCTATGGGATCAGCCTGGGCCAGGTGGCGCAGGACATCCAGTCGTCCAACGCCGAGATCCAGGCCGGCGACGTCTAGTCCGGCTGTGCGCGCCTGAACGTGGTGACCGGCTCGTTCCTGCGCTACGTAGACGACATCGACGGGCTCAAGGTGGGCGTGCACAACGGTGTGCCGGTGTTCGTGCGCGACGTCGCCGACGTCCGCCAGGGGCCCGAGGACGCCCAGGAACTGGTCCTCTACTACACCGGTGTGGCCAGCGACACCCCGGACCGGGCTCGCCAGGGGATCCCCGCGGTGACCATCGCGATCGCCAAGAAAAAGGGCACCAACGGGGTGAGCGTGGCGCGCGACATCATCTCGCGGGTCGAGTCGCTGCAGGGGCGGATCATCCCGCACGACGTGAACGTCAGCGTCACGCGCAACTACGGCAAGACCGCCGACGACAAGGTCACCGACCTGATCAAGAAGCTGTTCATCGCCACCGGCTTCGTGTTCCTGTTGGTGTGGGCCTTCTTCCGCGCACTGCGCCCGGCGTTCGTGGTGCTGCTGGTCATCCCGGTGGTGCTGCTGTTCACGGTGTTTTGCGCCTGGATCATGGGCTTCACGATCGATCGGGTATCGCTGTTCGCGCTGATCTTCTCGATCGGCATCCTGGTCGACGACGCCATCGTGGTGGTGGAAAACATCTACCGGCGCTGGCTCGAAGAAGGCAACACCAACATGGCGACCGCGGTGGACGCGGTGCGCGAGGTCGGTAACCCGACTATCCTGGCGACCTTCACGGTCATCGGCGCGCTCCTGCCGATGGGCTTTGTCACCGGCATGATGGGTCCGTACATGATGCCCATCCCGGTGCTCGGCTCGGTCGCGATGGGCATCTCGCTGTTCGCCGCCTTCGTGTTCACGCCGTTCCTGGCGATCCACCGCTGGTTCCGGCCGTCGATGAAGTACCTCGAGGCGGCGGAGAAGCGCGAACACCGCGAGAACGAGATGTGGGAGCGCGTCTACCGGCGCGTGCTCACGCCGATGATCGCCGACCGACGCAAGGCGCGCCTGTTTCGGCTCGCCATGTGGGGCGCTTTCCTGGTCGCCTGCTCGTTCTTCTACTTCAAGTGGGTGGCGGTCAAGATGCTGCCGCTCGACAACAAGCCCGAGTTCTCGGTCGTGCTCGACATGCCCGAGGGCACGGCGCTCGCCGACACCGCCAACCGCGCGTTGCAGATCGCCGAGCGCATGCGTCGACTGCCCGAGGTGACGGCGGTGCAGGTCTACGCGGGCACCGCGCGACCGTTCGACTTCAACGGCATGGTGCGCCATTACTACCTGCGCAGCGACCCCTGGCAGGCCGAGGTGCAGGTGCAACTGCTCCACAAGAAGGACCGCCACCGCTCCAGTCACGAGATCGCGGTGGACGCGCGCCAGCAGATCACGGAACTGCTGGCGGGCTCGAGTGCGCGCTTCGCGGTGGTCGAGATGCCGCCGGGGCCGCCGGTGCTGCAGTCGGTGGTGGCGGAGGTGCACAACGAGGACCCCGATATCCGGCGCCAGGTCACCGAAGACCTCACCGCCATCTTCGCCCAGGCACAGAGCCTGCGCGACGTCGACAACTACATGCGCGACCCTTACGACTATTGGCACTTCGTGGTCGACCGGCAGAAGGCGGACCGGCGCGGCATCTCGGTCGACACCATCAACCAGCACTTGGCCATGGCGCTCGGCGGCACGGTCCTCGGCGACGTCAAGCAGAAGGCGGGCCACGAGCCCGTCAACATCGTCATCCAGGTTCCCCTGGCCGAGCGCTCGCAGATCACCC
>JARRQB010000046.1:0-7557 GCA_037382265.1 Gammaproteobacteria bacterium
GCGACCGGCGGTACATCAGTCCCCGTGACCGCTTCTCGGGGGTATCGGCGATTTCGACCTGGATCGCCCGGCCGTCGAGTAGCACGTCGAAGGTCGCCAACGCCTGGCCTGCCCCCGGCGCTTGCGCCAACAGCGCGACCAGGAGCAGCGCCGCCAGCAGCCGGTAGCCATTCGCCGTCATCGTTCTGTCGTTCATGTTGCGATCTCGAGGTCCGCTGGCCGGGGGAGGGGGGAGGGGGCACGGGATTCATGTTCGCAGGAACTGTGCCGATAAAAAACGTCATCGAGTCATGATTGAGACGCAGGGTGCACATGCCGCTTGTCACGAGAATTCTCAGCCGATCCTTTGGCCTCCATACCCTAGTCGCGCTGGCGGTTGCCTCTGGTGCCGCCCCGATTCGATCCGAGACCCTCGCGGGCGCCGTCGACCAGGCCCTGGCCGCGAGTCCGGAGGTCGCCGAGGCGGTCAACCTCTGGCGAGCCCGGCAGGAGGAAGTCGAGGGCGCGCGCGCCGGCTTCCGGCCGCGCGTGGATCTCACCGCCGGCTTCGGCTACGAGTACACGGACAGCCCGGGCAGTCGGGCGCTGGGACAGGATTCGATCGAGCTCGACCGCGGCGAATTTGGCGTCAGCGCGCGCCAGCTGTTGTTCGACGGCTTCGGCACGGCGAGCGAACTGGCGCGGCAGGAGGCGCGGGTTGCGTCCGCGGCGGCCGGCCTGCGCGCAGTAGCGGAGTCGGTGGCCGCGAAGACCGCGGTCGCCTACGTGGACTTGCTGCGCTATCGGGAACTCGAGCAGTTGTCCGGCGACAGCCTGCAGGTCCACCTCCGTATCCAGGACCAGATCCGCCTGCGCAGCGATGCCGGCGTGGGCCGGCGTGCCGATCTCGATCAGGTCGACGCGCGCGTGGCCCTGGCGCAGGCCAATGTTATCGCCGCACAGGTCAACCGCGCCGACGCCGAGACCGGCTATCGGCGCGTGGTCGGCCGGTTCCCGCCAAGCGAGGCGGCACGGCCGCAGGTAACCGTCGAGCGCCTCCCGGTCACCGTGGACGAGGCGATCGAGCTGGCCAAGCTGGCCAATCCCCAGATCCTCGGCGCCAACGCCGATATCGAGGCGGCGCAGGAGAGCCATCGCGCCGCCAAGCAGTTCAACTACCCCCGCCTGGAACTCGAGGTGGGCAGCAACCTGGACAACAACATCGACGGGGCCGAGGGTTACCGCAACGAGGTCGAGGCGATGCTGCGCATGCGCTACAACCTCTACCGCGGCGGCGCCGATGCGGCCAAGGTGCGGGAGACGGCCTACAACATCACCGAGTCCAAGGAGGTTCGCAACCGCGCCTATCGCCAACTCGAAGAGGCGCTGCGCCTGGCCTGGGCCGCGCTCGACGCGACCACCCGCCAGGTTCCGTTGCTCGAGGCCCAGATCGTGGCGGCCAGGGCGACACGCGACGCCTACGCCAAGCAGTTCAACATCGGCCAGCGCACCCTGATCGACCTGCTCAACTCCGAGAACGAGGTGCTGGCAGCGCGCCAGGCCGTGGTGAACGCCGCGTCGGATCGCCTGCTGGCCTACTACCGGGTGCTCGAGGCCATGGGCCGGCTGGTCGAGCACTTCGGGTCGGAGACCCCGGTCGTCGCCACCGCCGGAAACTGACCGGCAGGCGCTTGACGGCGCGCAAGGCCTTGCCGCGGCCGTCCACCTAAGCTGGCGGTGTCGACAGCAACAGCGCCGATTTCCTATGCCCGATCATGCCCTGCTAGCGGACGATCGCCTGCGCCGCCACTGGGACGCGTGGGCGTCGCGGCCGGACGTGCTACCCCCCGAACTGCTCGAGCCCGGGTTCGTCGACCGCATGCTGCGGGTATGGGACGCCAGCGAATTCGTGGCGCAGAGCGTGCTGCGCGCCCCCGAGCTGCTCGCCGGGTTGCAGGCCGAGGGCCGCCTCGAGCGCGCCAATGCTCCCGGCGAACTCGCCGAGCGCTTGCGCGGCGCTCTGGCCGAGGCGCCGCACGTCGATGGCCTGGAACGCGTGTTGCGCCGCTTTCGCCGCGCCGAGATGGTTCGGGTCATCTGGCGCGACATCCTGCACGCCGCCCCGCTGGCAGAGACCCTGGAGAACCTGTCCGAACTGGCCGACTGTTGTGTCGCCGGTGCCCTGGAGCGGCTCTACGCCTGGGCCGTGAACACGGACGGTGCGCCGCGCGACAGCGCGGGCCGGGAGCAGCCGCTGGTGGTGCTGGGGATGGGCAAACTCGGTGCGCGGGAGCTCAACCTGTCGTCCGACATTGACCTGATCTTCACCTTTCCACAACACGGCGAGACCGACGGGGCGCGGCGCCGGTCCAACGAGGAGTTCTTCACCCGGCTGGGGCGCCAGCTCATCAAGGTGCTGAGCCGTACCACGGTCGACGGCTTCGTGTTCCGCGTCGACATGCGGCTGCGCCCGTTCGGCGATGCCGGCCCGCTGGCGATGAGCTTTGATGCCTTCGAGTCGTACTACGCCTCGCAGGCGCGGGAGTGGGAGCGCTACGCCATGATCAAGGCCAGGGTGATCGCGGGCCATGGCGAGGCGGCAGACGATTTCATGGCCATGCTGCGGCCGTTCGTGTACCGGCGCTACATCGACTTCGGCGCCATCGACTCGATCCGCAACATGAAGCTGATGATCGCCCGCGAATTGCACAACAAGGGTATGGACGCCAACATCAAACTGGGGCCGGGCGGTATCCGCGAGATCGAGTTCATCGGCCAGGCCTTCCAGTTGGTACGCGGCGGCCGGGACACGGAGCTGCAGGTCCGGCCCATCCTCGAGGTGTTGCGGCGGCTCGACGCCAGGGACCTGCTGCCCGGCTATGCCGTGGCCGAGCTGAGCCAGGCTTACGAGTTCCTGCGCCTGGTCGAGAACCGGCTGCAGGCCTGGAAGGACGAGCAGACCCACCGTCTGCCGGCCGACGACGAAGGCCGGGCACGGCTTGCCCGCAGCATGGGCTTCGACGGCTGGCCGGCCTTCGAGGTGGTGCTGCGGCGCCACCGCGACAACGTCGATCAGCACTTCCACCAGGTGTTCGCCGCCCCCCAGGTCGACGCCGACGCGCGCAACGCCGACCTGGTGGCGGTCTGGCACGGCGCCGAAAAAGCCGAACGCCTGCTCGGGCACCTGGCGGCGGCCGGCTACGCCGAGCCGGGCGAGGCGCTCGAACGCATCGCGGCGTTTCGCGCTTCGGCCGTGTGCCGGTCCCTGTCGACGCGCGGACACGACCGCCTGGACCGCTTGATGCCGGTGCTGCTCGACGCCATCGCCCAGAGCGAGGCCCCAGACGTGGCGCTGGATCGTCTGCTGACGCTGCTGAGCGCGGTGGCGCGTCGCACCGCCTACCTCGACCTGCTGGTCGAGAACCCGCTGGCGTTGTCGCAGCTGGTGCGCCTCGGGTCCGCCAGTTCATGGGTGGCCAGCCAGCTCACGCGCCAACCCATCCTGCTCGACGAACTGTTGGACCCGCGTCGGCTCTATACTCCCCTGCGGCGCAGCGAGCTCGACGCCGAGCTGGATGTCCTGCTGCGGCCGGTCGCCGCCGACGACCTCGAGCAGCAGATGGAACGCCTGCGCCAGTTCGCGCAGGGCAACATGCTGCGGGTGGCTGCCGCCGACCTGACGGACGTGATCCCGCTCCGCGTGGTCAGCGATTATCTGACCGACCTGGCCGAGTCGGTGCTGGCGCGCGCCACCGGTATCGCCTTCGACCACCTGGCGCGCAAACACGGGCGGCCGACCCAGATCCTCGGCGAGCAGACCGGCTTCGGCGTGATCGGTTACGGCAAGCTCGGCGGCATCGAGCTGGGCTACGGTTCGGATCTCGACCTGGTGTTCCTGCACGGCAGTCGGTCGACCATGGCGATGACCGAAGGTGTCGAGGGTCGCCGCGAGGTCGCCAACGAGGTCTTTTACGCGCGCATGGGCCAGCGGCTGATCCACCTGCTGACCACCCGCACGCCGGCCGGGGTGCTGTACGAGGCGGACATGCGACTGCGCCCCAACGGCAATGCCGGCATGCTGGTGAGTTCGCTCTCGGCCTTCGAGCAGTACCAGCACCACGAGGCCTGGACCTGGGAGCACCAGGCGCTGCTGCGCGCCCGTCCGGTGGCCGGGGAACCTGCGGTGCTCGAGGCGTTTCGGCGCATTCGCCGCGAGGTGTTGGGGCGCGAGCGCGACCCGGTAAAGCTGCTGACCGACGTCATCGAGATGCGCGCGAAGATGCGCCAGGCACTCGACAAGACCGCGCCCGAGCGCTTCGACCTGAAGCAGGGGGTCGGTGGTATCGCGGATATCGAGTTTATGGTTCAATACGCAGTCCTCCGCTGGGCGCACCGGCACCCGGATCTGCTCGACTGGACCGACAATCTTCGGCTGCTCGAGGGGCTTGCCCGGTACGACTTGCTGGAGGGGCATGCGGCGGAGCTGCTGGCCAACCTCTACCAAGTCTTGAGGGCCGCCTACCACCGCAACGCGCTGCAGGAGTCGCCAGGTCTGATACCGGATGCCGAGCTGCGCGAGGAGCGTGCCATGGTGCGCGACCTCTGGGACCGCCTGATGGGCGCTCCTGGTTGACCCGGGCGCATGGCACGGGTACGCCCGGGCCGAGCAACAGACACTCATCGATCGCGGGAGTACGCAATGCAGACCATGGCGGATCGTGACGGCGTCATCTGGCTTGACGGCGAGATGGTGCCCTGGCGCGAGGCGAAGACCCACGTGCTGACGCACACGCTGCACTACGGCATGGGCGTGTTCGAGGGCGTACGCGCCTACCATGCCGATCAGGGCACCGCGATCTTCCGTCTGGCGGACCACACCGACCGGCTGTTCCGCTCGGCCCACATCCTCGGCATGCCGATGCCCTACGACCGCGCGACGATCAACGAGGCGCAGCGTGCCGCCATACGCGAGAACAACCTCGAGTCGGCGTACATCCGGCCCATGTGCTTCTACGGTTCGGAGGGCATGGGGCTGCGTGCGGACAACCTCCAGGTACACGTCATGGTCGCCGCCTGGGCCTGGGGCGCGTATCTCGGCGAGGACGGCATGACGCGCGGTATCCGCATTCGCGTCTCCTCGTTCACCCGGCATCACGTGAACATCACAATGTGTCGGGCCAAGGCCAACGGCAACTACATGAATTCCATGCTGGCCCTAAAAGAGGCGCTGGACACGGGCTACGACGAGGCCCTGCTGCTCGACGCCGAGGGCTACGTCATGGAAGGCTCCGGCGAGAACATTTTCATCGTGCGCGACGGCGTGATCTACACCCCGGACCTGACCTCGGCCCTCGACGGCATCACCCGCAAGACCGTCGTTCGGCTGGCCGAGGAGGACGGTCTCGAGGTCGTCGAGAAGCGCATCACCCGCGACGAGGTGTACATCGCCGACGAGGCCTTTTTCACCGGCACCGCGGCCGAGGTGACGCCGATCCGCGAAGTCGACAACCGGGTCATCGGCAGCGGCACGCGCGGTCCGATCACCGAACGACTGCAGTCGAAGTACTTCGACGTGGTGCATGGGCGCAGTGCGGTCCATGCGGACTGGCTGACGCGGGTTTAGGGCGAAGGAGACCGAGATGTCCCAGCGTGCGACGAGCGAATCCGACAACATCAAGACCGTGACCCGCGCCGACCTGCCGCTGTCGTGCCCGATGCCCGGGGACGAGGTCTGGAACATGCACCCGCGGGTGTACCTGCCGGTCGAGAAGACCGGCGACGCGGTCTGTCCTTACTGCGGGATGCGTTACCGCCTCGCCGACTGACGCCCCCGGGGGGGCGGTCGCCAAAGCGCGGTGTAGCGCACCGCAGACCCGCAGCCGAATTCACACCAGTGACCGACGGGAAACATGGCAAACGAGACCATCAAGAGCAGCAACGTCGTCTGGCACCAGGCGACTGTCACCCGCGCCCGCCGCGAGCAGGCCAACGGCCACCGCAGCTTCATTCTCTGGTTCACCGGCCTGTCGGGTGCCGGCAAGTCGACCCTCGCGCACGCCGTCGAGGAGCGCCTGCACCAGATGGGCTGCCGCACCTACGTGCTCGACGGCGACAACGTTCGCCACGGCCTGTGCGCAGACCTGGGTTTCAGCGAAGCCGACCGCATCGAGAACATCCGCCGCATCGGCGAGGTCGCGAAGCTCATGGTCGAGGCCGGCGTCATCGCCATGACGGCGTTCATCTCGCCGTTCCGCGCCGAGCGCCAAAAGGTGCGCTCGCTGATGGGCGAAGGCGAGTTCATCGAGGTCTACTGTAAGTGCAGCCTCGAGATTTGCGAGAGCCGCGACGTCAAGGGGCTGTACGCCAAGGCGCGCGCGGGTCTCATCAAGAACTACACCGGCATTTCCTCGCCCTACGAGGAACCGGAGGCGGCCGAGATCGTGATCCAGACGGACGCCATGAGCATCGACGACAGCGTCGACCGGGTGATCGACGGCCTGCGCGAACGCGGGCTGATCGGCAACGGCGGCTGACCGGGTTCGGCGTCGCGGCATGTCGGCTGAGACGATCGCCCAGCGCTTGCTTACGACCGCCCGTAACTACGAGCGCCTCACCGAGTCGGCTGCGGTCATCGCCGCCGCCGCCGCTGCGTTGTGCGCGTGCATTCGCGCCGGCGGGAAGGTCCTGTTCTGCGGCAACGGTGGCTCCGCCGCCGATGCCGAGCACTTCGCCGCCGAACTCACCGGCCGCTTCCTGCGCGATCGCAAGCCGCTAGCGGGCCTGGCCCTGGTCTGCAATGCCCCCACCGTCACGGCCGTGGCCAACGACTACGGTTTCGAGGCCGTGTTCGAACGCCAGGTGCGCGCCATCGGCCGCCCCGGCGACGCCCTGGTGGGCATTTCCACCAGCGGCAACAGCCCCAACGTGGTCAATGCCCTGCGCGCCGCCGGCGAGCTCGGCATGGTGACCGTGGCCCTGACGGGCGCGCACGACGCTGCGGCCGACGCTTATGCCGACCACCGCCTCAAGGTCCCCTCGAGCGAGACGCCGCGCATCCAGGAGATGCACCTCGCCGTCGGCCACATCCTCTGCGAGTTGATCGAGGATGCCCTTGGGTAGACGTCGACCGGCGGTGTTCCTCGACCGCGATGGCACCCTCAACGCCGACACCGGCTACCTGCACCGCGTCGAGGACTTTCGCTGGATGCCCGGCGCGCGCGAGGCGGTCCGCTACCTCAACGGACGCGGTTACCTGGTGTTCGTCGTCACCAACCAGTCCGGCATCGGGCGCGGTTACTACGGCGAGGCGGATGTCGAGCGCCTGCACCGCTGGATGCAGGGTCAACTCGCCGCGCTCGAGGCGCACATCGACGACTTCCGTTACTGCCCCCACCACCCGGAGGCGACGCTCCCGAGCTATCGCCAGACCTGCGACTGCCGCAAGCCGGCTGCGGGCATGCTGCTCGATCTGATGGCCGCCTGGCCCGTGGATCGCGCACACAGCGTGGTGATCGGCGACAAGGCCTCGGACATGGCAGCCGCCGCGGCGGCCGGTCTGCGGGGAGTGCTGTACGAGGG
>JARRQB010000047.1:0-11844 GCA_037382265.1 Gammaproteobacteria bacterium
CAAGGAACCGCTGTTCGACACCGTGGACAACCTCAAGGGCTGCCTCAAGGTGTTCGCCGACATGCTGCCGGCCGTGCAGTGCAACCGCGAGGCCATGCGGAGCGCGGCCGCCAAGGGGTTTGCCACCGCCACCGACCTCGCCGACTACCTGGTGCGCAAGGGCACCCCGTTCCGCGACGCGCACGAGGTCGTGGGTCGGGCCGTGGGCTATTGCGTGGGGCGGGGTTGCGACCTGGCGGAGCTGTCGCTGGAGGAACTGCGAGGTTTTTCCGCGGACATCGGCGCCGACGTCTTCGAGGTGCTGACGCTCGAGGGCTCGGTGGCGGCCCGCGACCACCTGGGCGGGACGGCTCCGCGCCAGGTGCGCGCCGCCATTGCGCGTGCCCGCCGCAGGCTGGCGGACTGAGCGACCGCGCCGAGCACCTCAAACGCACCGCGGCCGAGCCGATAGCATGGATGTGAGTCGGGGCAAGCGGCTCGTCTCGGGCGGCAATGGAGGCCGTATGAAGGCTGCGCGGCGCCACTTTCGGCTGCAGCAGGCCAAGCACGCGACCCTGGCCGCTGCCGCGCTGGCGGTCGCCGCCATCGTGCTCGCCGTCACCGCCGAGCTGCTGGACCTGGGCGAGATCTGGCGGTGGCTCACACTGCTGCTGTTGGCCTTGCCCATGCTGGTCGGGATCGGGTTCGCGCTGCGCCTGCACGAGCAGATCCGCAGCCTGCAGCGCCGCTTCGACGCGAGCCGCCAGCGCCGCGACGAGTTGCAGCGGGTCAACCAGCGCCTCGAGCAGGAACTCGCCAAGCGCGTCGATTACGAGCGCCGGCTGGCCTACCAGGCCAATTACGACGACCTCACCCGACTGCCCAACCGCGGGCTGGCGCTGGACCGCCTGGCGCAGTCGATCAAGCGGGCCCGCCGGCTCAACGCCAAGGTCCTGGGCATGTTCATCGACCTCGACCCCTTCAAACAGGTCAACGACTCCCTGGGCCACCCGGCCGCCGAACGGCTGCAGCGCGAGGCCGCGGCCCGGCTGACCGAGGTGCACCGGGAGGCCGACACGGTGGCCCGCCTGGGCGGCGACGAGTTCCTGTTGATCTGCCCCGACGTCGACACGGTGGGCTCGGCCGAGGGCCTGGCCGAGAACGTGCTCGCGGCGTTGAGCCCCCCGTTTCTGGTCGACAACCAGGAGTTTCTGGTACGCGCCAGCATCGGCCTGGCCTTCTTCCCGGCGGACGGGAACGACCCGGAGCAGCTGCTGAAGAACGCCGACGTCGCGCTCTACCGCGCCAAGGACCAAGGCCGCAACCGGTTCAGCTTCTTCACCCGCGAAATGGACCTGGCCGCGCAACAGCGCCTGATGCTGGAGTCCCACCTGCGCCACGCGGTCGATGCCGGGGAGCTACGGCTGGTCTATCAGCCCATCCTGGCCTTGGCCGACGCCCGCGTCGTGGGGCTCGAGGCGCTGCTGCGCTGGCAGAGCCCCCACCTGGGTCCCGTGGACCCGACCGAGTTCATCCCCCTGGCAGAGGACACCGGGATGATCCACGAACTGACCCGCTGGGTGCTCGAACACGCGGTGAGCCAGGCCGCGACCTGGCCCCGCGAGCACCCGCTGCGGCTCACGGTCAACATCTCGCCCAAGGAGTTCGCCCTGCCCGAGCGCCTGATCGAGACGCTGATGCCGCTGCTCGGGCAAGGCCGCCTGCCCGCCGACCGCCTGGAGCTGGAACTGACCGAGGGCTTGCTGGTGCAGGACCAGCCGGCCACCGGCAACGCCCTGGACTACCTCAACGAGCGCGGCATCCGCCTGTGCGTCGACGACTTCGGCTCCGGCCAGTCGGCGCTCGTACTGTTGCAGCGCTACCCGTTCGACGCGCTGAAAATCGACCGCCGCACCATCCAGGGCATCGCCAGGGATCCCGCCGACGCCGCGCTGGTGCGCGCCATCCTGGCGATGGCCGGCGCGCTGGGGATCGAGACCGTCGCGGACGGGGTGGAAACCGAGGCCCAGGCCGAATTTTTGCGGCGCCACGGCTGCCACTATGCCCAGGGGTATCGGTTCGGCGCCGCGCTGGAAGCCGATGAAGTCGCGGGCTTTCTCGCCGCTATCGCGCCGGTACGCGCCTGAGCGCCCGCGCACGCCCTGGACATCCGCTGCCGCAGCACCCAGCATGGCGCACACCGGCGTTGCCGCCACCGCGAACACCCCATGCCGAACGACGACCTGCAGGCATTGAGCGAGCGCCTGTTGCGCTTTGCCCGCGACCGCGACTGGGAGCAGTTTCATTCCCCCAAGAACCTCGCCATGGCGCTGGCCGGCGAGGCCGGCGAACTGCTCGAGCACTTCCAGTGGCTCAGCCCCGCCCAGAGCGAAGCGCTCACCGGCGCGAAACGAGACGCCGTGGCCCTGGAGATGGCGGATATCTTCATCTACCTGCTGCGCCTCGCCCAGCGCCTGGACGTCGACCTGCTCGCGGCCGCCTACCGCAAGGTCGAGATCAACGAGGCCCGCTACCCTGCCGACCGGGTGCGCGGCGACGCCCGCCGGGCCGAGGAATACCGCGACTGAGGCCGTGGCCGACACCGGTTCAAGCCCGGCCGGGGGCGGCCGCTAGCCGTGACACCAGCCCCGCGAATCGAGGAGTCTCCAATGCGCGACGAAGACAGCTCCCTGTTGGCCGGAGCATGGCTGGCCCGGGCTCCCGTGGCGGTGCTCGCCTACGACGGCGAGGGCCGTGTTCGCTGGGTCAACCCGGCCCTGGAGACGCTGTTCGGCCTGGGTGCCGAACAGCTGGTCGGCAAGGCCCGCGAGGCGCTGCCGTCGCCGGCCCGAGACGTGCTGTTCGGCGGTGACGGGATCCAGGCTTACACGACGCCAGCGGCGACGCACTGGCTGCGCTGCACCACGACGCGGGAGATCGGACCGGAGGCGCTGGTGGTGCGCGCCTTCGAGGACGCCTCCCGCGAGGCCGCGCTCGCCGCCGAAAACCGTGATCTGCGCGCGCAGGTCGAGGCGCTGCGCCTCACCGACGACTTGACCGGCCTGCCCAATCGCCGCGCACTGCGCCAGCAGCTCGAGCTGCACGTCTCCCGCAGCCGCCGCTACGGCAACCCGCTGAGCCTGATCTACGTCCGTCTCGAGGTCGCCGGCGCCGCGCAGGCGCCCGACAGCGCCCTGGTCGCGACCGCCCGCCATCTGCGCGACCGGCTGCGCTGGGTGGACCAGATCGCGCGCTGGGGCCAGGAGGAGTTCCTGGTCGTACTCCCGGAAACGGCGCACGAGGAGGCATCCCGGGTGACCACCAACCTGTTGGGCAGCCCGGAGGGCCCGACTCTGCCCGAGCACCTCGGCGACCCGACCGTCACGCTTCACCACGGCATGGCCACCTGGGCGCGCGGCGACGACGTGCGCGCGCTGGTGCAACGGGCGCACGACGCAGTCGATGGCGGAGCCCGCCTCGCCCACGGCTGATGCCGGCGGCCGGACGGCCGCGGCCAGCGCCGTGGCACCGGGGGTGCCGGGCGAGGTGTTTGGCCGCAAGGAAGGCCGCCTGATACGCGACCGCTTCATGGCGCTGCGCGATCGGCGACTGGTCCGCATCAAGCGCGCCATGCATCGCGAACAGCGGCAGTTCCTGGAACTGCTGCCGCTGCTGTTCCACGTCAACCACCCGCTGCTGCCCGGCTTCGTCAACACCGACACGCCGGCCGGCATCGCCGACTACAGTCCCAGCCACCACGAGATCCTGCTGGCCAGGCGCCACGCCCGCAGCTTCGCCCCGGAGCGGCGCGCCCTGGCGCGCTACCCGATCCGCGGGCTGTACCTGATGGGCAGCCTGGGGACGCTCGGGCAGGAGGCGGCCAGCGATCTGGATGTGTGGCTGTGCTACGCCCGCGATCTCTCCGCCGAGGGCCTCGAGGCCCTGACGGCCAAGGCCGAGCGCATCGAGGCTTGGGGCGCGAGCCTCGGACTGCGGGTCTACGTGTTTCCGATGCAGGCCGAAGCGTTTCGCGACGGCGAGTCGCTGCCCCTGTCCGAGGAGAGCAGCGGCGGTCTAGGTCGCGACCTGCTGCTGGAGGAGTTCTACCGCACCAATATCCTGCTCGCGGGGCTGCCGCCCCTGTGGTGGCTGGTGCCGCCCGACAAGGAACACGAGTACACGGAGTACACCGCGCGGTTGTACCGTCAGCGTTTCGTCTCGCCCAACGCCTGGCTCGACTTCGGCGGGCTGGACAGGGTGCCGGCCGCGGCCTTCTACGAGGCAGCACACTGGCAGCTTCACAAGAGCATCGCCGCACCCTACAAGGCGCTGCTCAAGCTGCTGTTGTTCGAGGCCTACGCGGCGGACTTCCCGCACGTGCACTGGGTCAGTCGACGCATCAAGGAGGCGGTGTTCGCCCGGGGCGAACTCGAGCCCGACCAGCTGGACCCCTATCTGCTGATCCTCGACCGCATCGGCGAGCACATGGCGGCGAGGCAGGAGCCGGCGCGCCACGAACTGGCGCGTCGCGCCTTCTACGTCAAGGCCGGTCAGGCACTCTCGCGCCGCGTCAGCCACGCCGACTGGAAGCGCCGGCAGATGACCACCCTGGTCGAGAGCTGGGGCTGGCGGCAGCAGGACTTGCTCAACATGGACAACCGCTACCGCTGGAAGCTCGACCAGGTGCAGGGCGAACGCAACGCCCTGGTGGCCGAGTTGTCGCGCGCCTACCGCATGCTGACCGAATTCGCGCGTCGCGAACAGGCGGCGGGTCACCTGGACAACAAGGAGTTGAGCCTGCTCGGCCGCCAGTTCTACGCCGCGCTGGAGCGCCGCCCGGGCAAGGTCGAGCGCATCAACCCCGGCATCTCGCAGGATCTCAGCGAACCGGTGTTGTGGATCGATCGCGAGCTCGGACCGGACGGCGAGCGCTGGCTGCTCTACCGCCAGCCGCCGGACCAGGGCGACCGCGCCCAGGCGGCCAAGGCCGCGGCCAGCCTGGTCGAGTTGTTGGCCTGGACGCACATCAACGGGCTGGCCGACGCGGGCACGCCGCTGCATTGCCCGCCGCTGCCGCCCGAACCGGGCGTCCGCCAGCACATCCGCATGCTGCAGATCATGGCTCGGCAGCTGCCGCGCAGGGACCTGACACCCAGTACCCTGGAGGCCTTTCGTCAACCGCCCACGGTCCTGACCTCGCTCCTGTTCATCGATGCCGGCCACCCCCAGAACCTCGACGAGGGGCGGCACCAGATCGACCACCTGTTCCTGACCAGCTGGGGCGAGATCCTGGTCGAACGGCACCTAGGCTCGCTCGAGGCACAGTTCGACATCCTGTGCCGGCACCTCGACATGACGCCGCAACAGCAGGTGGAGCGC
Source organism: Gammaproteobacteria bacterium (assembly GCA_037382265.1). Taxonomy (GTDB): domain Bacteria; phylum Pseudomonadota; class Gammaproteobacteria; order Chromatiales; family Chromatiaceae; genus JARRQB01. The sequence continues at coordinate 5,359 of JARRQB010000047.1, forward strand.
CCGCCGGTATTTCGCACGTTCAGCTTCGCACCGGCCCACGTGCAGCTGTTCACGGCCCAGCTGGACAGGCTCGCCCACGCGGTCTGGGACACGGTGCGGCAACTGGGACCGGACGCGCGCTACGTCGGCCGCATCGAGAGTCGGCTGTATCTGGTCGAACGCCCGGACCAGCACTTCCGCTGGACGGCACTGGGGCATGCGCCGGAACTCATCGAGACCCTCGGGCGCACCACCAAGCGCTTCCGTCCGACCCGGGTCGACCCCGCAGCCCTGCCCGGCTCCCCGCTGCCCACGCTGCTCGAGCAGAACCGGCGCGGCCAGGTGCAGATGTTCTACCGCGTGGGCACCGCGGGCATCGACATGTGGGTGCTGGACGACAACGGCTCGCTGTTCGAACAGCACCTGCCGCAGGCGCAGGAACAGAACTTCCTGTCGCACCAGCGGCGCTTCTTCGAAAATCTGCTGACCCGCCGGCTGTTGCTGGCCGCCGACCCGCAGGCACCGCTGGAGGACTTGCGGGTGCACATTCAGCAGATCCTGTACGACGGTCGCCATTGGCTGCTGCGCGATGCCGAACTGCCCGAGGAGCACGCCGGCTCCTACCTCGACCTGACGCTGGTGACCGGCGGCCCGGAACAGGTGCGCGCCGGCTACCAACTGATCTGCGGCGAGCGCGAATTCGACTCGCTGATGCTCGGCGAACGCTTCTACGCGGTGGTGGCGAATCACATCCTGCAGAAGCGGCGCCCGGGTCCGCCCTACCCGATCTACGTCACCGGCATCCAGCCGGCCGGCCTGGAGTCCCGGGTGTCGTGGCCGGTGACCGAGATGCTGCGCCTCAAGCGCCTCCTGGAGCGTCGGCTCAACGCTCGCATCGGCCTGTCCGGCCCCGCCGAGCCCGACGTCTGAGCGGGCGCGCTCGAGGGTTTATACTGGCGCGCCTGGACGCACCTCTGGACCGACGTCATGAAGCCAATCCTGCGCGCCGCCCTGGCGACGCCGCTGCTGCTGTCCCTCGCCCTGGCGGGCTGCGGGCAGAAGGGCCCGCTCTACCTGCCGGACGAGCCTCAGGCGCCGGCCGTCCAGCCGACCGACGGCTGAGCCGATGGATCACTTCAGCTACCGCGACGACCTGTTGTACGCCGAGGACGTGCCGCTCGACGTCGTCGCCGAACGCTTCGGCACCCCCTGCTATGTCTATTCCCGAGCCACGCTCGAGCGCCACTGGCGCGCCTTCGACGAGGCCTTCGCGGGCCGCCCGCACCTGATCTGCTTCGCCGTCAAGGCGAACTCCAACCTCGGCGTGCTCAACGTGCTGGCCCGGCTGGGCTCGGGCTTCGACATCGTCTCGGTGGGCGAACTCGAGCGGGTGCTGAGCGCCGGCGGCGCGGCGGACAAGATCGTGTTTTCGGGCGTCGGCAAGCGCGCCGACGAGATGCGGCGCGCCCTGCAGGCCGGCATCCGCTGCTTCAACGTCGAATCCCTGGCCGAACTCGAACGCCTCGACCGGGTGGCCGGAGCATGCGGCCTGGTCGCGCCTGTCTCGCTGCGGGTAAACCCCGACGTCGACGCCAAGACCCACCCCTACATCTCGACCGGGCTCAAGGAGAACAAGTTCGGCATCGACATCGGCGCGGCGCTCGACGCCTATCGGCGCGCCGCCGAGCTGCCCAACCTGGAAGTGATCGAGGGTCGACTGCCACATCGGTTCGCAACTCACCTCGCTGGCGCCCTTCCTGGACGCGCTGGGGCGCGTGCTCGGGCTGGTCGAGCGGCTCGCCGCCGCGGGCATCGGGGTGCGCCACCTCGACCTGGGCGGCGGCCTCGGCGTGCGCTACGACGATGAATCCCCGCCCCAGCCGGCCGACTACGCGCGCGCCGTGGCCGCGCGGCTGGGCGACCTGCCGTTCGAGCTGCTGCTCGAGCCGGGCCGCGCCATCGCCGCCAACGCCGGCGTGCTCCTGACCCGCGTCGAATACCTCAAGCCGACCGGTCACAAGGACTTCGCGGTGGTCGACGCCGCCATGAACGACCTGATCAGGCCCGCGCTGTACGCCGCCCACTAGCGCATCGTGCCGGTGCATGCGGCCCGCGGCGGCCGCGCCGGTCGATACGACGTGGTCGGCCCGGTGTGCGAAACCGGCGACTTCCTGGGCTCCGGCGCCTACGGCTTTACCCTGGCGTCGAACTACAACTCGCGCCCGCGTGCCGCCGAGGTGATGGTCGACGGCGCACAGGCGCACCTGGTGCGCGAACGCGAACGCATCGAGGACCTCTACCGCGGGGAGCACCTGCTGCCATGAAGCGTCTGCCCGAACCCGAGGAGCTGATGGACGAGCCGGCGCAGGCGCGGGCCTACGCCGAGGCCGATTTCTCCGCGCCCAACACGCTGTTTCTCGACCTGTTCGACGCCGCCCGGCAGGCACCGTTCGGCGGGCTCGCCCTCGATCTCGGCTGCGGCCCCGGCGACATCCCGATCGCCTTCGCCGCGCGCCACCCCCGGGCCGAGGTGGAGGTGCTGGACGGCGCCGAGGCCATGCTGGCGATCGCGCGCGCGAAGCTCGCGGCCGCGGCACCGGCGCTGGCGGGCAGGGTCCGCCTGCGCCACGCCACGCTGCCCTGCCCGACGCTGCCGGAACACCGCTACGACGCGGTGCTCAGCAACAGCCTGCTGCACCACATGGCCGAACCGCTCGACCTCTGGCACACGATCGCCCGCTGCGCCAGGCCGGGCGCGCAGATCCTGGTCATGGATCTGGCGCGGCCCGCCTCCGACATCGGCGTGGACGCCCTGGTGGAGAGCTACGCGCTCGACGCCCCAGAGATCCTGCGCCGCGACTTCCGCAACTCGCTGTACGCCGCGTACACCCCGGGTGAGGTGGCCGACCAGCTGGCCGAGGCCGGACTCGAGGCCCTGGAGGTCGGCATGGTCAGCGACCGCCACCTCGCGGTGCGCGGCGTCCTGCCCGGCTGAGCACGGGAGCGCCCGATGGCCATCGAGTTCACCAAGATGCACGGCCTGGGCAACGACTTCGTCGTCATCGATGCCATCCACCAGGCGGTGCGGCTGGACCGCGAGCAGATCCGCCGCATCGCCGACCGCCACTTCGGCGTGGGCTGCGACCAACTGCTGCTGGTCGAGCGGCCGCGCACGCCCGAGGTGCAGTTCCACTACCGCATCTTCAACGCCGACGGCGGCGAGGTGGAGCAGTGCGGCAACGGCGCCCGCTGCTTCGCACGGTTCGTGCGCGAGCAGGGGCTGACCGACCGCGACGAAATCGACGTCGGCACGGCCAAGGGGCCGCTCCGGCTCCACCTCGAAGCCGACGGCCAGGTCCGCGTCGACATGGGCCCACCGCGGCTGGCGCCCGCGGACCTTCCGTTCGACGCCGCCGCGCCGGCGCCGCTGTACCAGCTGGAACGCGACGGCGAAAAGCTCGAGTTCGGCGCGCTGTCGATGGGCCATCCGCACGCGGTGTTCCTGGTCGGGGACGTGGCGGCGACGCCGGTCGGGATGCTGGGTCCCTGGCTGCAGGCACACCCGGCCTTTCCGGCGAGCGTGAACGTCGGCTTCATGGCCGTGCGCGATCGCCGCGACATCGACCTGCGGGTGTACGAGCGCGGTGCGGGCGAGACCCTGGCCTGCGGGACCGGCGCCTGTGCCGCGGTGGTCTCGGGTCGGCTGCGCGGTCTGCTCGACCCCGTCGTGCGGGTGCGGCTGCCGGGCGGTGAGCTTGTGATAAGCTGGCTCGGCAACGACCAAACCGTGTGGATGACCGGCCCGGCGGAACGGGTCTTCGACGGACGGCTGAGCCTATGAGTCTGCAGTGGGACGACAATGTGCAGGACGACGACCGCGCCGAGCAGGTCGCGGCCTATCTGCGGGCCCAGCCCGACTTCCTGCTGCACAACCCCGAACTCCTCGCCGAACTCGAACTGGCACACGAGGCCGGCGACGCGGTTTCCCTGATCGAACGCCAGGTGCGCATCCTGCGCGAGCAGTCGCACCGCTACCGGCAACAGCTCGAGGAGCTGATCGCCGTGGCGCGCGAGAACGAGGCCCTGACCCGTCGGCTGCACGGCCTGACGCTCGCGCTGATCGACGCCCGCGAGTTCGACGAGGTGGTGAACGTGCTGCAGGACGAACTGCGCGACCAGTTCAAGGCGGACGCCGTGGAACTCAAGCTGTTCTCGACCGGCGACCTCGCCGCGCACGCCGGCGACGGCACACCGGCGTTGTTTCACGACTTTCTCGAGCGCGGCCGTCCCACCTGCGGCACCCTCGACGGCAGGCAGCTCGAGTACCTGTTCGGTTCACTCGCCGGCGAGACGGGCTCGGCGGCGTTGATCCCGCTGCGCGGCATCCAGGTGACCGGCATCCTCGCCATCGGCAGCCGCGACGCCGACCGCTTCCACGCCGGCAAGGGCGTGGACTTCCTGCGCCGCCTGGGCGAAGTGGTCAGTCACACCCTGCAGGCGGTGTCTTACCCGGGGGCCTGAACCTTGGCCCGTTTGGGCGACGCCGCCGCGGCCCCGCCCCTGCAGCCCGAGGTCGACGGCTTTCTCCAGCACCTGCGCCACGTGCGCCGACTCTCGCCGCGCACCCTGGACAGCTACGCACGCGACCTGCAGGACTTCACGACCTGGGCCGCGGCCGACGGCCTGACCGCCTGGCGGGACCTGCGCGTGCCCCAGGTCAGGACCTACCTGGCGACCCGGCATCGGGACGGCCTGACCGCCAAGACCCTGCAGCGACGCCTGTCCGCCCTGCGAAGTCTGTTCCGCCACCTGCTCCAGGAAGGCCTGGCCGAGCACAACCCCGCCGACGGGGTGCGGCCGCCGCGGGTGCGGCGCCGGCTGCCGGCCACCCTGGAGCCCGACCAGCTGGGCCACCTGATGACGCTGGCGGGCGACAAGCCCCTGGACCGGCGCGACCGCGCCATGCTGGAGCTGTTCTACTCCTCGGGGCTAAGGCTCGCCGAGCTGGTGGCGCTGGACGTGACCGACCTCGACCGCGGCGACGCCATGCTCGAGGTGACCGGCAAGGGCTCGAAGACCCGGCGCGTGCCGGTGGGACGCATGGCGCTGACCGCCGTCGCGGACTGGCTGAGCGTTCGGGACGGCCTCGCGAGCGCCGGCGAGACGGCCCTGTTCGTCGGTCGGCGGGGCCACCGTCTCGGTGCGCGCGCCGTCCAGCACCGCCTGCGCCTGCGCGCCATCGAACAGGGCATGCCGCAGCACGTGCACCCGCACCTGCTGCGGCACTCGTTCGCGACCCACCTGCTGGAATCCTCGGGCGACCTGCGCGCCGTGCAGGAACTGCTCGGGCACGCCGACATCAGCACCACCCAGGTCTACACCCACCTGGACTTTCAGCACCTGGCTCAGGTGTACGACAAGGCCCATCCTCGGGCGAAGAAGAAGGACCGGGATCCCGGCTAGGTCGAAGGCGGCGGCGAGGCCGCGCCGCGAGCGACCTGGGTCTCCCCACGCCTTTCGGGTCCGGCGGCCGGCTGCGTTAGAATGTCGGCTTGGCCGGCAACTCCCAGGACACGCTCGCTTGGAAACCATCCGTGGAACCACCATTCTCTCCGTCCGCCGCCACGGCAAGGTCGTGATCGGCGGCGACGGCCAAGTGTCGATGGGCAACACGGTCATGAAGGGCAACGCGCGCAAGGTGCGCCGGCTCTACAAGGACCGCGTGCTAGCCGGCTTCGCCGGCGCGACCGCCGACGCCTTCACCCTGTTCGAGCGCTTCGAGGGCAAGCTGGAGAAGCACTCCGGGCAGCTGACCCGGGCAGCGGTCGAACTGGCCAAGGACTGGCGCACGGACCGCATGCTGCGCCGGTTGGAGGCCCTGTTGTGCGTGGCCGACGCCAGCACGTCGCTGATGATCACGGGCACCGGCGACGTGGTCGAGCCGGAGCACGACCTGATGGCCATCGGTTCCGGCGGCCCCTACGCCCAGGCCGCCGCGCGCGCGCTGCTCGAGACCACCGAGCTGTCCGCACGGGAAATCGTCGAGCGCGGGCTGGGCATCGCCGCCGACATCTGCGTCTACACCAATCACAACCTCGTGATCGAAGAACTGGACGGCTCAAGCTGATGGCGCAATTGACACCCCAGGAGATCGTCCGCGAACTGGACAAGCACATCGTCGGCCAGAACGACGCCAAGCGCGCCGTGGCCATCGCGCTGCGCAACCGCTGGCGCCGCACCCAGGTCGACGCGGCGCTGCGCAACGAGATCACGCCCAAGAACATCCTGATGATCGGCCCCACCGGGGTCGGCAAGACGGAGATCGCCCGCCGCCTCGCGCGGCTCGCTAACGCACCCTTCCTGAAGGTGGAGGCGACCAAGTTCACCGAGGTCGGCTACGTCGGCCGCGAGGTCGACTCCATCATCCGCGACTTGGCCGACGCGGCCGTGAAGATGGTGCGCGAACAGGAGACCGACAAGGTCGCCGACGCCGCGGCGGCCGCGGCC
>JARRQB010000048.1:0-7478 GCA_037382265.1 Gammaproteobacteria bacterium
TGATTTAGCGAGAGATTATTCGCGCCACTTGATGGAGCAGCCCATGCTCGGGACCTGCTCGGCAGGACCCCGACCGGTCTCGGCCACCTGCTTCATGGCCTCGAACAGTTCGCGCCGGGCGTCGGCCGGCGCCGGGTTGCGGCCGCTGGCGTCGAGCCGGCCGCGGTACTGCAGCTCGAGGTCGGCGTTGTAACCGAAGAAGTCGGGGGTGCACACCGCGCCGTAGGCCCGCGCGACCTCCTGGGACTCGTCGTAGAGGTAGGGAAACGGCAACGCCCACGCCTGCGCCACGCGCTGCATGTTCTCGAACGAGTCCTCGGGGTAGTTCTGCACGTCGTTGGCGCTGATGCCGACGGTGCGCACGCCCAGCGCCGCGAGCTCGCGCGCGTCGCGCACCAGGCGCTCGCGCACCGCCTGCACGTAGGGGCAGTGGTTGCACATGAACACCACCAGCAGGCCGCGCTCGCCCCGGCAGTCGGCCAGGGTCCAGGTGTTGCCGTCGACGCCCGGCAGGCTGAAGTCGGGGGCGGCTAGTCCGAAGTCGCAGATCGGGGTTTCACCGGCCATGGCGGGGTCCTCGGGCGGCGAATCGTGCGCGCATTGTTCCAAAATGAAAGCCGCCAAACAACGGTGTAGAATCCCGCGCTTCGAACCACAGCGTCCGTCGCGTAACCGGAGCTCAGCCGCATGCCGAAAGACTACCTGTTCACCTCCGAGTCCGTTTCGGAGGGCCACCCCGACAAGGTCGCCGACCAGATCTCCGACGCGGTGCTCGACCGGATCCTCGAGCTGGACCCGGACCCGGAGCGCGCCCGCGTCGCCTGCGAGACCATGATCAAGACCGGGGCGGTCATCGTCGCCGGCGAGATCACGACCAACGCCTGGGTGGACCTCGACGAACTGGTGCGCAAGGTGGTCTGCGAGATCGGCTACACCAGCTCCAACGTCGGCTTCGACGGCAGCACCTGCGCGGTCATGTCGCTGATCGGCAAGCAGTCGGGCGACATCGCCATGGGCGTCGACCGCACCGCGCCGGAGGAGCAGGGCGCCGGCGACCAGGGTCTGATGTTCGGCTACGCCACCAACGAGACCGACGTGCTGATGCCCGCCCCCATCACCTACGCCCACCGCCTGGTGATGCGCCAGTCCGAGATGCGCAAGCAGCGCGTGCTGCCCTGGCTGCGCCCCGACGCCAAGAGCCAGGTCACCTTCCACTACGTCGACGGCAAAGTGAAGTCGATCGACGCGGTGGTGCTGTCGACCCAGCACGACCCGGACATCGATCAGGCCCACCTGCGCGAGGCGGTCATGGAGAACATCATCCAACCCGTGCTGCCGCCGGAGTGGCTGACGCCCGAGACCAAGTTCCACATCAACCCGACCGGGTCCTTCGTCATCGGCGGGCCGGTCGGCGACTGCGGCCTGACCGGCCGCAAGATCATCGTCGACACCTACGGCGGCGCGGCACGCCACGGCGGCGGCGCCTTCTCGGGCAAGGACCCCTCGAAGGTCGACCGTTCGGCGGCCTACGCCGGCCGCTACGTCGCCAAGAACATCGTTGCCGCGGGCCTCGCCGAACGCTGCGAGATCCAGGTCTCCTACGCCATCGGCGTCGCCGAGCCGACGTCCATCAGCATCGAGACCTTCGGCACCGGCAAGATCCCCGAGCAGAAGATCGAACGGCTCGTGGCCGAGCACTTCGACCTGCGTCCCTACGGCATCATGCAGATGCTCGACCTGATCAAGCCGATCTACCGCAAGACGGCCGCTTACGGCCACTTTGGCCGCGAGGAGCCGGAGTTCAGCTGGGAGCGCACCGACAAGGCCGAGGGCCTGCGGGCCGATGCTGGCCTCTGAACACAGGGCCGAGCGCCTGGGGCCTGGGGGGTTGTGCGGCTGCGCCGCGACTCGTTATTGAGGACCTGCGCTTCGTATAGTGGAGGCCGTTAAACCGCGACGGCGGCGGGGTAGCTTGGCTGATCGCGGCGGGGGAAGCGTGTAGACTCCTGGCCCTGACAATTCCCTCTCGAGGAGCGTTGCGACCCGGTTCGGCCGGGCCAGGCTCGGGCGGGATACAGGTACCCTGACCAACGGCGCTCACTCAGACCTTCATAGGAGCACATGAACCATGAGTGAGTTCACCGACTACAAGGTGGCGGACATCGGCCTGGCCGACTGGGGGCGCAAGGAAATCGCCATCGCCGAGACGGAGATGCCGGGCCTGATGGCGCTGCGCGAGAACTACGGCGCAGCGCAGCCGCTCAAGGGCGCGCGCATCACCGGCTCCCTGCACATGACCATCCAGACCGCGGTGCTGATCGAGACCCTGCGGGCGCTCGGCGCCGAGGTGCGCTGGGCCTCGTGCAACATCTTCTCCACCCAGGATCACGCCGCCGCCGCCATCGCCGCCGCCGGTATTCCCGTGTACGCCTGGAAGGGCGAGACCCTGGAAGAGTACTGGTGGTGCGTCGAGCAGACCTTCGCCTGGCCGGACGGCGGCGCGCCCAACATGATCCTCGACGACGGCGGCGACGCGACCCTGCTGGTGCACAAGGGCGCGGAGTTCGAGCGCGCCGGCGCCGTGCCCGCACCGAGCGCGGCCGACAACGAGGAGTGGACCGCGGTGCTGCACACCCTCAAGCGCATCTTCGAAGCCGACCCGAAAAAGTGGGCGACCGTGGCCGAGTCGGTGCGCGGCGTCACCGAGGAGACCACCACCGGCGTGCACCGTCTGTACGAAATGTTCAAGGAGGGCGCGCTGCTGTTCCCGGCCATGAACGTCAACGACTCGGTCACCAAGTCCAAGTTCGACAACCTGTACGGTTGCCGCGAGTCGCTGGTCGACGGCATCAAGCGCGCCACCGACGTGATGATCGCCGGCAAGATCGCCATGGTCGCGGGCTACGGCGACGTCGGCAAGGGCTGCGCGCAGTCGCTGCGCGGGCTCGGCGCCACCGTGTGGGTCTCCGAGATCGACCCGATCTGCGCCCTGCAGGCGGCGATGGAGGGTTACCGGGTGGTGACCATGGAAGAGGCCGCGCCGGTGGCCGACATCTTCGTCACCGCCACCGGCAACCTGAACATCGTCACTCACGACCACATGGCGGCGATGAAGGACCAGGCCATCGTGTGCAACATCGGCCACTTCGACAACGAGATCGACGTCGCCGGCATCGCCGGGTACCAGTGGGAGAACATCAAGCCGCAGGTCGACCACGTCATCTTCCCCGACGGCAAGCGCATCATCCTGCTCGCCGAGGGCCGCCTGGTGAATCTCGGCTGCGCCACCGGTCACCCGAGCTTCGTGATGTCGGCGAGCTTCACCAACCAGGTGCTGGCCCAGATGGAACTGTTCAACCAGACCGGCGAATACCCGATAGGCGTGTACGTGCTGCCCAAGCGGCTCGACGAAGAGGTCGCGCGCCTGCACATCGACAAGATCGGCGCCCACCTGACCAAGCTGGCGCAGCAGCAGGCCGACTACATCGGCGTGCCGATCGAGGGGCCCTACAAGCCCGACTACTACCGGTACTGAGGCGGCGGCACGGACCATGGAATCCCAACGCCGGTTCCCGCGGGTCTTCAGCTGCGAGCTCTTCCCGCCGAAGACGCAGGAGGGGCTCGACAAGCTGAAGACCAACGTCGAGAAGCTGCGGACAATCGACCCCGCCTATTTCTCCGTCACCTACGGCGCCGGCGGCTCGACCCGCGAACGCACCTTCGCGACCGTCGACTGGCTGCGCGGCGCGGGCATCGAGACCGCCCCGCACGTCTCGTGCATCGGCGCCAGTCGGGCAGAAGTCCTCGACCTGCTCAACCGCTACCGCAACCAGGGCATCCACCGCATCGTGGCCCTGCGCGGCGATCTGCCCTCGGGGGCGGGGCTCGGCGGCCTGGGCGAGCTGCGCCACGCCAACGAGCTGGTCGAACTGGTACGCGCCAACTTCGACGAGGCGTTCCGCATCGAGGTCGCCGCCTACCCCGAGGTGCACCCCCAGGCACCGAACGCCCAGACCGACCTCGACAACTTCCGCCGCAAGGTCGAGGCCGGGGCGCACGCCGCCATCACCCAGTACTTCTTCAACGCCGACGCCTACTTTCGCTTCGTCGAGGCGTACGAGCGCACGGGCGGGCCCGCCCTGCCGATCGTGCCGGGCATCATGCCGGTGACCAATTACACCCAGCTGGCCCGCTTCTCCGACGCCTGCGGCGCCGAGATCCCGCGCTGGATGCGCAAGCGCCTGGAGGGCTTCGGCGACGACAGCGCCAGCATCCGGGCGTTCGGCGTGGACGTGGTGAGCGCGTTGTGCCAGCGACTGCTCGACGGCGGTGCGCCGGGACTGCACTTTTACACCATGAACCAGGCTGGCCCGGCGCTCGCCATCTGGGGCAATCTGGCCGCGACCTGAGCGGCCCCGAGGCGGGTCGACGGCCAGACGCGCCGATTCCCGCAATCGTTCGACACCGACCATGCGCACGCCCCGCATCTATTCGACGCAGCCGCTGGCGGCCGGCGAGACGGTCGACCTGGACGAACGCGCCGCGCGGCACGCGACCCAGGTACTGCGGCTGCGCCCGGGCGACCCGCTGGTGCTGTTCGACGGCGGTGGCCGGGACTACCCGGCCGTGCTGGCGTCGGCCGGCCGCGGCGGCGCGGCGGCCCGACTCGACGAGCCCGGCCCGGTCGAAGCCGAACCACCGCTGCGGGCCCGGCTCTGGCTCGGCGTCTCGCGCGGCGAGCGCATGGACTTCGCCCTGCAGAAGGCGGTGGAACTGGGCGTGGCCGACATCGTGCCGCTGCTGTGCGAGCGCACCGTGGTCAAACTCGACGCCGCCCGGCGCGCGAAGCGCCTGGCCCACTGGCAGGGCGTGATCGTGGGCGCCTGCGAACAGTCCGGGCGACGGCGACTCCCGAGTCTGGCGGAACCCGCGGCCCTGGCACAACGGCTCGCCGCCCCGCCCCGCACGGGCATCCTGCTCGACCCGCAAGCCCGCCTGGGGCTGCCGGACCTGCCGTCGCCGGCCGGCGAGATCACCCTCCTGGTCGGCCCCGAGGGCGGGCTCGCGCCGGCCGAACGCGCCGCCGCCCGCGCGGCCGGCTTCACCGGCGTGCGGCTCGGCCCGCGCATCCTGCGCACCGAGACTGCGCCGCTGGCCGCGCTGGCGGTGGTGCAGGCGCTGTGGGGCGATTTGCGCTGACCGCCGAGGGCGGCCGTCAACCGAGGGTCTCGAACTGGCGTTCGATGCGGTCCATGTCCGGGATCAGGGCGTAGACGTCGTTGACGTAGACCTGCGCCAACATCGGCCAGGCGGGGTCGAGCGGCGGCTCCACGGTCTCCTCGATGGCGTCCTCGACGACCCGCACCAGGCGGGGGATGCCGCGCGACACCAGGCCGACGAACGGGTAGCGCCGGCTGCCCAGCACGCTGTGGCACAGGGCGATGCGCAGGCGCGGCGCGCGCGTGTCGAAGTGGTCGCCGAGCAGCAGCTCGCCGGAGATCAGCGGAAACCTGCGCTGGCGCCACAACACCGTGCCCAGCACCCAGCGCGGCGCGTCGGCCAGGGGTTCGGGCTCGCGGAAGTCGATCACCTCGGACACCGCCGAGTTGGGCAGCAGCAGGCGCTCGCTGCCGGTCGGGATCAGGACCGCGCGCAGTTCGCGCGGCGCCGCTGCGGCCTGCGCGCTCACGCCGGCCGCTCGCCCAGGACCGAGTAGATGTTCTCGAGCAGCTCCGCCTCCTGGTAGGGCTTGCCCAGGTAGCGGCGGACCCCGAGTTCCAACGCCCGGTCGCGGTGCTTGTCGCCGGTGCGCGAGGTGATCATGACGATCGGCACGTCGCTCAGCTCCGGCGTGTTCTGCATGTGGCGCGCCAGTTCGAAGCCGTCCATGCGCGGCATCTCGATGTCGAGCAGCATCACGTCCGGGTGCAGCTCCTGGAGCCGGGCCACGGCGTCCACCCCGTCCTTGGCAGTGACCACCTGCATGTTGTGGCGCTCCAGCAACCGGCCGGTCACCTTGCGCACCGTGATCGAGTCGTCGACCACCATCACGGTCACTGCCCGGGTCGCCTCGGCCACCGCGCCGGTCGGCGCCGGCGCGGCCTGTTGCGCGGCATCGATGCGCACCAGGCTGTTGATGTCGAGGATGAGCGCGACGTTGCCGTCGGCCAGGATGGTCGCGCCGGTGAACCAACGGATGTTCGCGAGCTGCGCGCCCAGGGACTTGACCACCACCTGGCGGTTGCCCAGCAGGGCGTCGACCTGCACCGCGATGCGGTGGTCGCCGGTGCGCACCAGCAGTACCGGGAACCACTTCACGCCCTCCGGGAGGACCGGCGCGGCGGCGCCCAGCATGCTGCCCAGGTAACGCACGCGGTACTGGGTGTCGGTGTACTCGATGCCGTCGCGCTGACCGCTGTAGCAGGCCTCCAGGTCGGCGCGGGCGACCCGGGTCACGCCGTCCACGGTGCCGTGCGGCACCGCAAAGACGTCCTCGCCCTGCTGCACCAGCAGCCCCTCGGAGATCGACAGGGTGAACGGCAGGCGGATGGTGAAGGTCGCCCCACGACCCGGCTCCGAGGCCACGCTCAGGGAGCCGCCGAGCTGTTTCACCTCGTTCAGCACCACGTCGGTGCCGACGCCGCGACCCGAGACCTGGGTGATCTCCGCGGAGGTGGAAAACCCCGGCGCCAGGATGATGGCGTCGAGGTCGGCGTCGCTCACTTCGGCGGCGGGGTCGAGCAGGCCGCGCTCGATCGCCTTGCGCCGGATGGCCGCGCGGTCGAGGCCCGCACCGTCGTCGCTCACGGCGATGACGACGTCCGAGCCCTCGCGCGCCACCTTGAGATCGACCCGCCCCTCGGCCGGCTTGCCGGCGGCGGCGCGCGCCTGCGGCGACTCCACGCCGTGCGCCACGGCATTGCGCAGCAGGTGCTCGAGCGGACCCATGACGCGCTCGAGGATGTTGCGGTCGATCTCGCCCTGGTCGCCCTCGATGTGCAACTCGGCCCGCTTGCCCAGCGTTTCGCCGGTCTGGCGCACCACCCGCTGCAGGTGGGCGGAACGGGTGCCGAAGGGCACCATGCGGGGACGCAGCAGGCCGTCCTGCAACTCGTTGGACACCCGGGTGTGCTGCAGCAGCAGGGTCTCGGTGTCGCGGCTCAGCTCGTGCAAGGTCTGACCGATGCTGGCCAGGTCGCTGACCGTTTCCGACAGCGCGCGCGAGAGTTCCTGCATGGTGGAGTAGCGATCCAGTTCGAGCGGGTCGAAATCGACGTTCTGCTCGGTCTCGTAGCGCGAGAGGATCTGGGTCTCGGTCTCGAGTTCCAGCTTGCGCAGCTGCTCGCGCAACCGCGTCACCGTACCCTCGAGTTCCTCGAGATCGTACTCCAGCGTGGTGTTCTGCTGGGCGAGCCGCGAGCGGTAGATGGCCACCTCGCCGGCGTTGTTGACCAGTTGGTCGAGCAGATCGGCGCGCA
>JARRQB010000049.1:0-7860 GCA_037382265.1 Gammaproteobacteria bacterium
ACCCATCGAACGGGAGCTCAGCCGACAGGTGAGCGCACGCCTCGCCGCGCGCGGTCTCGGCGAGGTCGAGGTCTACGCCGAGGGCCGCGACATCGTGTTGGCCGGGGCCGTGCGTGATCGCCGGGAGGCGGCCAAGGCGCTGGCCGTGGCTGGCGCGACGGCAGGCGTGCGCGCCGTGCGCGACCAACTGCAGCACCCGCAACAGTAACGCCCCGAGGAGCAGCAGCGCATGTGGTACCTGATATCGAAGACGGCCCTGTTCATCCTGATCGCGGGCCTGATCGGCCTGTGGCTGGGTTGGTACCTGGGCAAGCTGGCGCGCGACCCCGAGGTCGACCAGCTCCACAACCGGCTGCGCGCCCACCGCAAGGCCGAAGCGGCGGAAACCGCCCGGGCCGTCCAGGCCGAACAGCGCGCGGTAGGCCTCAGCGGCGAACTCGCCGAGCGCGAGGCGACCGACCGCGAACTGGCCGAGCGCCTGGAACGCCTGGAACAGCAGGCCGGGGTGTGCGCCGCCAACCTCAAGGACTGCCAGGCCGCCCGCCGCGCGCTCGAAGCGGAGGCGGCGCGGCTGCAGGACGAACTGGGGCAGCGCGCGACCGGCGGGGGCGGTTCGTCGGCGCCCGCCGACTGGCCCGCCGCGGACGGCGACCCGGACGACCTGCAGCGCATCAAGGGCGTCGGGCCGCGGATCGCGACCCTGCTGAACGAACTCGGCATTTACCAATACCGCCAGTTGGCCGCCCTGACGCCCGAGGCGATCGCCGACATCGACGCCAAGCTGCGCTTCCGCGGCCGCATCGAGCGCGAGCGCTGGGTCGAGCAGGCCAGGGCGTTGCTGGCCGAGCGCTGAACCGCCTCAGTCGAACCCCTGGGTGAGCACCACCAGGTCGTCGAGCCGCGTGCGCGCCTCGCCGCTGGAGATGGCCGCGTCGGCCAGTTGCACCCCCTGCTTGAGGTCCGCCGCCAGGCCCGCCACGTAGACCGCCGCGCCGGCATTCAGCGCCACGATGTCGCGCGCCGGGCCGACCTGGTCCTCGAGGACGGCGCGGATGATCGCCAGGCTTGCGCGCGCGTCGGTGGCCCGCAGTTCCTCGACCGGTCGCCGCGTCAGACCGAACTCCTCCGGGGTCACGCTGTAGTGCCGGATCTGGCCGTCTTTGAGCTCCGCCACGTCGCTCGCCTCGCCGACCGACAACTCGTCCAGGCCGTCGCGTGCGTGCACCACCATGACGTGGCGCGCGCCGAGCCGCTGCAGCACCTCGGCCATGGGCACCAGCAGCGCCTCGCTGAACACGCCGAGCACCTGGTTGGGCGCGCCTGCCGGGTTGGTCAGCGGACCGAGCACGTTGAAGATGGTGCGTGTGCCCATCTCGCGCCGGGGCCCGACGGCGTGCTTCATCGCGCCGTGGTGCGCCGGCGCGAACATGAAGCCGACGCCGACCCGCTCGATGCACTCGGCGACCTGGGCCGGGGTCAAATCGAGGCGTACCCCCGCCGCCTCCAGCACGTCCGCCGAGCCCGACTTCGACGACACCGAGCGATTGCCGTGCTTGGCCACCCGCGCGCCCGCCGCGGCAGCGACGAAGGCCGCGGCGGTGGAGATGTTGAACGTCCCCGCGGCGTCGCCGCCGGTGCCGCAGGTGTCGACCAGATGGGCCTGGTCTGCGACCTCGACGCGGGTCGCGAGTTCGCGCATCACCGCGGCCGCGGCGGCGATCTCGGCGACCGTTTCGCCCTTCATGCGCAGCCCGATCAGAAAGCCGCCGATCTGCGCCGGGCTCGCCCCACCGGTCATGATGGTGCGCATGACCTCGGTCATCTGCTCCGCGCTCAGGTCGTGCCGCCTGACGACCGCGGCGATTGCCTGCTTCAGATCCATGTTCCCCCCACGAACGGGTCAGTTGACAAGAACGGACGGCTCACTTGCCTTCCAGGACATTCCGCAACAGCCGGTGTCCGTGCTCCGTGAGGATCGACTCCGGGTGGAACTGCACCCCCTGCACCGGCAGTTCGCGGTGGCGCACCCCCATGATCTCGTCGCGTGCGCCGTCGCGGGCCGTCCACGCCGTGACCTCGAGACAGTCGGGCAGGGTAGCCGCCTCGATCACCAGTGAGTGGTAACGCGTGGCGTCGAAGGGGTTCGGCAGACCGCTGAACACCCCGCTGTCGGCGTGATGAATGGGCGAGATCTTGCCGTGCATGACCGCGCGCGCGTGCACGATGTTCCCGCCGAAGGCCTGGCCGATCGACTGGTGCCCCAGACACACGCCGAGGATCGGCAGCCGGCCGGCGAAGTGCTCGATGGCCGCGACCGAGACCCCGGCCTCGCGCGGCGTGCAGGGCCCGGGCGAGATCACCAGGAACTCCGGCGCCAGCGCGGCGATCCCCGCGACGTCGATCTCGTCGTTGCGCTTGACCACCACCTCCGCGCCCAGTTCGCCGAAGTACTGCACCAGGTTGAAGGTGAAGGAGTCGTAATTGTCGATCATTAGCAGCATGACCACCGCCCCCTCAAACCAGGTCGCACGGGTGGCGGTCGATGCCCGCCTCCGCCATGGCGACCGCGCGGAACACCGCCCGGCCCTTGTTCATGGTCTCCTTCCACTCCAACTCGGGCACCGAGTCGGCGACCACGCCGGCACCCGCCTGGATGTGCAGCTGCCCGCCCTGGATGACGGCGGTGCGAATCGCGATGGCGGTGTCCATGTTGCCGGACCAGCCGAGGTAGCCGACCGCGCCCGAGTACACGCCGCGTTTGACCGGCTCGAGTTCGTCGATGATCTCCATGGCGCGAATCTTGGGCGCACCCGAGACCGTCCCGGCGGGGAAGGTGGCGCGCAGCACGTCGATCGCGGTCATGCCCCCGCGCAGTTCGCCCACCACGTTGGAGACGATGTGCATCACGTGCGAGTAGCGCTCGACGATCATCCGGTCGGTCAGCTTGACCGTGCCCACCCTGGCCACCCGGCCGACGTCGTTGCGGCCCAGGTCGATCAGCATCAGGTGCTCGGCGATCTCCTTGGGATCGGCGAGCAGCTCGGCCTCCAACGCCTGATCCTCGGCTTCGGTGTAGCCGCGGCGGCGCGTGCCGGCGATCGGTCGCACGGTGACCACCCCGTCCTCCAGCCGCACCAGGATCTCGGGCGAGGAACCCACGATCTGAAAGTCGCCCAGATCCAGGTAGTACATGTAGGGGGAGGGGTTGAGCCCGCGCCGCGCGCGGTAGAGATCGAGCGGGCGCGCCCCGAACGGGATGGACAGGCGCTGCGACAGCACCACCTGCATGCAGTCGCCGTCGAGAATGTACTGTTTGATGCGCTCGACCGCGGCCTTGAACCCGGCCTCGGTGAAACCCGACACGAAGTCGGCCTCCGCCACGTCGCGCGGCCGCTCGGGGCGATGGCGCGGCGCGCCGCGCTGCAGCCGCTCCACCAGTTCGCCGAGCCGCCCTTGGCAGCCGGCCAGGGTGTCGCCGCGCCCGACGTCGGCGTGCACGATCAGGTAGAGGCGGTCGCTGAGGTTGTCGAACACCACCACCTCCTCGGACACCATCAACAGAATGTCCGGGGTCCCGAGCAGGTCCGGGTTGACGTGCGGTGCCAAGCGCGGCTCGATGTAGCGCACGGTGTCGTAACCGAAATAACCCACCAGGCCGCCGGTGAAGCGCGGCTGCCCGGGCAGCTCCGGCACCCGAAATCGCGCCTGGTAGTCTTCGATGAAGGACAGCGGGTCGGCGACCTCGTGGCGCTCGCGGACCTCGCCGTCGGTCTCGATCGTGACGACGTGACCGTCGACCCGCAGGCGAGTCCGACACGGCAGGCCGATGATCGAATAGCGGCCCCACTTCTCGCCGCCGTGCACCGATTCGAAGAGATAGCCGTAAGGGCCTTCGACCAGCTTCAGGTAGACGCTGAGCGGGGTGTCGAGATCGGCGAGCACCTCGCACACCACGGGGATGTGGGTGTGCCCGGCGGCGACCAGGGCGTCGAATTGTTCAGGGGACATGGCGTTCTCCACAAAGCGGACCAGGGTGAGGACGGATCACGCGGGCGCGTGACGCCATCGCCCGCCCTGGGTGTGCCGACGCTCGTGGAGGTCTGGGGTCATGCAAAAAACCGGTTTTTCCCGACGGTTGCCAACGATACCCAAAAGCGCACGGAGCGCCAAGCCGACACGTCGCGGAGGCCCGCAGAGAAACAAGAGTTGACATATTAGTTTTTGCTAATATACTTATGCCCCATCGGTTGGCTATTGACCCGCCCATTGCGGCAGGACGAACAACGAACCGTACACTTTCTAAACACGATTTCTGGAGATCGAAACATGAAAAAACTGCTCGCAATCGCCGCCATCGCGGCTTCCACCCAGGCGGGTGCTTTCTGGGGCCTGGGCAACGGTCTGGGCGACGGCTATGGCGACGGCGCCATGGACTTCAACATGAGCTTCTCGGGCCGCGCCAACAGCCGGGTCAACGGCTACGGCTACAACAACCCCTACTACGGCTACGCGCCCTACTACGCACCCTATTACGCGCCGGTGGCCCCGATGGCACCGGCCGCCGCGGCGCCGCAGGTCGAAGCCAAGTAATCAAGCCCGGCTCCAAGCCGAAAAAAAGGGGCGCCTCGGCGCCCCTTTTTTCGTTGTCGCCAACGTACTTCAGGCCTCTGCCGGTTCCGCCAGCAAGCCCTCGAGCTCCGCCATCGAGTCGATAACCGCGTCGGGGTCGTAGACCCGGATATCCTCGCCGTGGTTGTAGCCGTAGCTCATGCAGACGATCTGGAAACCGGCGGCGCGCGCGGCCGCCACGTCGCTCTTCGAGTCGCCCACCATCAGCGACTGATCCGGGCCGACGCCGAAATGGGCCGCCGCGTGCAGCAGCGGGCCCGGGTCGGGCTTCTTGACCGGCAGGCTGTCGCCGGCAATCACGATGCCGAAGGCGTCGTAGACGCCCAGGTCCTTGAGCAGCGGGACGGTGAACTGCGCCGCCTTGTTGGTGACGCAACCCAGCCGGTAACCGGCCGCGGTCAGGTAGGCCAGGCCCTCGCGCACGCCCGGGTACAGGTGCGAGCGCCTGGAGGTGTTCTCGGCGTAGAGGTCGAGGAACAGCGGGTAGGCGTGGTCGAATTCCCGTTCCGTCGGCTCGCCGTCCAGCTGCCCGACCAGGGCCCGGCGCACCAGGCGCTCGACGCCGTTGCCGACCCAGTTGCGGACCTTGGCCTCGCCGTGCGGTTCCCTGCCGAGCGCGACCATCATCTCGTCGACGCAATAGGCAAGGTCCGGCACGCTGTCGACCAGCGTGCCGTCCACGTCGATCAGCACCAGCTCGGGTTTGCGCAGCATGTCGGTGCCGGCCCCGGCCTCAGGCGGCCTTGGCCAGTTCCTCGCGCATCTTCTTGATGATGCCGTCGTAACGGTGCGGGTCGCTGTCCTCGCCCTTGCCGAAGATGCCCGAGCCGGAGACGAAGGTGTCGGCACCGGCGGCGGCGATCTCGCCGATGTTGTCGACCTTCACGCCACCGTCGATCTCCAGGCGCACGTCGCGGCCCGAGGCCTTGATGATCTCGCGCGCCTGGCGCAGTTTGTCGAGCGCCGAGGGGATGAAGCTCTGGCCGCCGAAGCCCGGGTTGACCGACATCAGCAGGATCATGTCGATCTTGTCCATGACGTAATCGAGGTAGCTCAGCGGCGTCGCCGGGTTGAACACCAGGCCCGCCTTGCAGCCCTCGCCCTTGATCAGTTGCAAGGTGCGGTCGACGTGCTCGGAGGCCTCCGGGTGGAAGGTGATGTAGGTCGCACCCGCCGCGGCGAAGTCGCCCACGATGCGGTCCACCGGGCTGACCATCAGGTGGACGTCGATCGGCGCGGTGATGCCGTGCTTGCGCAGCGCCTCGCACACCAGCGGGCCGATGGTCAGGTTGGGCACGTAGTGGTTGTCCATCACGTCGAAGTGAATGATGTCGGCCCCGGCGGCCAACACGTTGTCGCACTCCTCGCCCAGCCGGGCGAAGTCCGCCGACAGGATCGACGGCGCGATCGCGAAATCTGCCATGTCATCGCTCCCTGACCGGGTCTTTGCCCGGTGCGTTCAAAGAATCGTCGGTGGGCGCCCACGCCGGGACACCCGAGAGAAATCCAGCCCGTCATTTTACCGCAAGCCGGGGTAATTTTCAGCTTGCCGGCCCGCCGCCTGCGCTGGGACTCAGCGGTACGCCGACTCCACCGCCTGGCGGGTCAAGACGCCGTAGATACGCCGGATGCCCGGCGCGGTGGTCCGCTGCACGTACAGCGCCTCGCCCTCGCCGGCGTCGAGCCGTGCCAGGGCCTCCTCGAGGGTCTCGCGCAGGTGTGCCGGCGCGACCTGCAGGCGCTCGGCCGGGATCTCCAGCAAATCCACAGGTTCGGCCGCGCCGGCCCCGGCCGTGGTCTCGAGGTGGCGGACCAGGTCGACGGCGGGCATGAGCACGGCGGGCCGACCATCCACGTCCACCAGCAGCCAGGCCGGGGCGGGGTCGAGGATGCGCGCCGCCCGCTCGCGGCTCACCCTGCGCTCGACCTGCGCGAAGCGCGTGTCCATCACGCTGGCCACACCGATGCGGCGCAGGGCCTGGATCACGGGGCTTTGCTCCAGATCCCGGCCCGCGCTGCGCACCATCGCCACGAACAGCGACTCCTGGCGGAACACCACGCGCGCCGTCAGCCCGGCCACCACCACGGTCAGCATGCCCGGCAGAATCACGTCGGGATTGTCGGTCAGCTCCAGCATAGCGGTCAGGGCGGCGAGCGGCGCCTGCAGGCTGGCCGACATCATGGCGCCCATGCCGAGCAGGGCGTAAAAACCGGCACCGGCCTGCCAGCCCCAGCCGGCGAAATCGGCCAACTCGCTCACCAGGGCACCCAGGATGGCGCCGAGGAACAGCGCCGGGCCGATCAGCCCGCCCGGCACGCCCGCCCCGATCGCGACCGAGGTCGCCAGCAGCTTGGCCAACAGCAGCACCGCCAGCAGGCCGACGGCGAGTTGCCCCTGCAAGGCGAGCGCGACGGTGTCGTAGCCGATACCCATGACTTCGGGCACGGCCCAGCCGAAGCCGCCGAGGGCGGCGCCGGCCAGCAGCATGCGCCACCAGATGGGAATGACCGCCGTGCGCGCCGCCACGCCTTGTACCAGCTGGCTGAACAGCGCCGACAGGGCCCCCGCGAACGCGCCCAGCAGCAGCACGAGGAACAGTTCGACCAACGAATGCAAGGACAGCACCGGCACCGGGAAGGCCGGCCCCGCGCCGAGCACGATCTGCAGCAGGGTGGTGGCGCCGACCGCCGCCAGGATGACCGGGATGAAGCTCGCCACCGTGTACTCGAGCATCACCACTTCGAGCGCGAAGATGACGCCCGCCAGGGGGGTGTTGAAGGAGGCGGCGATGCCCGCGGCGGTGCCGCAGCCGACCAGGGTCCGGATGGCGTTGTTGGGCAGCGCCGTTGTTGGGCAGCGCCAGGCGCTGTCCGAGCAGACTGCCGGTGGCCGCGCCCAGGTAGACGTGCGGTCCCTCGCGGCCGACCGAGTGGCCGGCGACGATGGCGATGGCGGCGCCGACGAACTGAAGGATCAGGCCGCGCAACGGGATGTGGCCCTGGTGGTGGGCCATGCGTTCCATCACGCTGGCCACGCCCAGCCGGTGCAGCCCCTGCGCGCCCCAGCGGAACATCAGCGCCAGCGCCACCCCGCCGAGCAGCGGCAGCGTCAGGCGCTGCCCAACAACGCCATCCGGACCCTGGTCGGCTGCGGCACCGCCGCGGGCATCGCCGCCTCCTTCAACACCCCCCTGGCGGGCGTCATCTTCGCGCTCGAAGTGGTGATGCTCG
>JARRQB010000050.1:0-12093 GCA_037382265.1 Gammaproteobacteria bacterium
GTCGTGACCGGCTGCCTGGGCGCGCGGGAGGCCGAGATCCGAGCCGCACACCCGGGTGTGCTGGCGGTCACCGGCGCCCATGCCTACGAGGAGGTGATGGCGGCCGTGCACGCCGAGCTGCCCCCGCCGCACGACCCGTACACCAGCCTGATCCCGCCGCAGGGCGTCAAGCTGACGCCGCGCCACTATGCCTATCTGAAGATCTCCGAGGGCTGCAATCATCGCTGTACCTTCTGCATCATTCCGGCGATGCGCGGCGACCTGGTCAGCCGGCCGATCGGCGAGGTGCTGGGCGAGGCCGAACGGCTGGTCGAGGCGGGGGTGCGCGAACTGCTGGTCGTCTCCCAGGACACCAGCGCCTACGGCCTCGACCTGAAGTACCGGCCGGACTTCTGGCACGGTCGGCCCCTCGGCACCCGCCTGACCGAACTGGCACGGGGGCTTGGTCAACTGCCGGCCTGGAGCCGGCTGCACTACGTTTATCCCTACCCGCATGTCGACGACCTGATCCCGCTGATGGCCGACGGGTTGATCCTGCCCTACCTCGACATGCCCCTGCAGCACGGCAGCGCACGCGTCCTGCGCGCGATGCGCCGTCCGGCGGCGACCGTCAAGGTGCTGGACCGGCTGGCACGCTGGCGCGAGCAGTGCCCGGAGCTGGTGATCCGTTCGACCTTCATCGTCGGCTTCCCGGGCGAGACGGAAGACGAATTCGACGAGTTGCTGGACTTCATCGAGGCGGCCCAACTCGACCGGGTGGGCTGTTTCGCCTACTCGCCGGTGACCGGTGCGGCAGCGAACGCACTGCCGGGTGCGCTGCCCGAAGAGGTCAAGGCCGAACGCCAGGCGCGCTTCATGGAGCGTCAATCGGCCATCAGCCGAGCCAGGCTGGCGCGTCAGGTAGGGCGAAAAATGGTGGTACTGGTGGACGAAGTGGGCGCGGATGCCATTCGCGCGCGCGGCCCGGGCGACGCGCCCGAGATCGACGGCGTGGTGTTCGTCGACCCGTCGTGGGAACTCGATCCCGGCGACTTTGTCGAGGTGGTGGTTACGGGTGCGGACGAACACGATCTTTACGCGGAACCCGCGTAAAGATCGGGGGGCGAGGACCCAGCCCCGGTCGCGCGAGCGCCCCGGGCGGTCTCAGAACGCGTGACCCGGCTTGCGTCCCATCTTCTTCAGGATGAGCGCCAGCGGGCAGAAGCCGGTGAAGGCCGACTGCAGCAGGTTGAGGCCGACGAAGGCCGTGAACCAGAGCCAGTAGACGTGGTGGAAGATCGGGCTGGCCGGAACACCCAGCGCCAGGGTGAGCAGGATCATGAAGCCGGCAAAGGCTAGTACGATACGTTCGATGGACATGCGCGTTTCCTCCGCGGTCTGGGTTTGCCATGATGGCCGTGCGGCAGGGCCGCCAAACGGGCTGGAACATAAGAGATAACTAATATTTTAGTCAACTATAGTCTCTGGTGACGATCGCGGCACGCTCGCGGCATTCCAGAGGTGCCCGGAAGGACATGGTAGCGACGCTAGAGGAACACGAAGAACTCGTTCAGGCGCTGATGGACGAGGAGCGCTCGCCTTCGCTCGGGGGCAACCGGCGGCGCATCGACACCCACATCTCCACGGTCGTGCTCATCGGCAGGCACGCCTACAAGATCAAGAAGCCGCTCAACCTGGGGTTTCTCGACTACACGAGCCTGGAACAGCGCCGCCAGGCGTGCGAGGACGAGGTCCGGCTGAACCGCCGGCTGGCGCCGCAGGTGTACCTGCGGGCGCTGCCGATCACCGGCAGACTGCACGGCCCGCGGTTCGGCGGCGAGGGCGAGGCGATCGACTGGGCGGTGCACATGCATCGCTTCGACCCCGACGCCATCCTGTCCACGCGACTGAACCATTTGAACCGCGGTCTGGTCGAGAAACTCGCCTGGCGGGTGGCCCGTTTCCACGCCGGGGCGCCGGTGTGTCCGACGGGGCTCGATTTCGGCTCGCCGGAGGCGGTCTACGCGCCGATGGACCAGAATTTCAGCCAGATCCGTTCGCGCCGCGGTGGCGACCGCCGGTTCCTGGACGTCATCGCCGATTGGGCGCGCCACCGCTACGCCGAGCTGCGCCAGGTCCTGTACCAGCGCCGGGCGGCGGGCCACATACGCGAGTGTCATGGTGACCTCCACCTGGGCAACGTGGCGCTCATCGGCGGCGAGCCCGTGGTGTTCGACGCCATCGAGTTCAACCCGTCCCTGCGCTGGATCGACACCATGAGCGACGTCGCCTTCCTGACCATGGACCTGACGCGGGTCGGCCGGGTCGACCTCGCGCACTGGTTCCTCGACAGCTACCTGCAGGTGAGCGGCGACTACGAAGGGTTGCGGGTGCTGCGTTTCTACGAGGTCTACCGCGCCCTGGTGCGGGCCAAGATCGCCGCTTCCGTCGTTACATGCGCCTCGCCGAGGCCTTTACCCACCCCAGCCCACGGGCCATCGTGATCACCCAGGGGGTCGCCGGTACCGGAAAGAGCACGGTCAGCGGCAAGCTGTTGGACCACCTGCCGGCGGTGCGTGTGCGCTCCGACGTGGAACGCAAACGCCTGGCCGGCCTGGCGCCGGACGCCGATGCGATCACGCTCTACAATGCCGGCATCTACTCGGCGGACATGACCGAGCGCACCTATGCGCGGCTCGCCGACATCGCCCGGGGCGTCGTCGAGTCGGGCCGCATCGCCATCGTCGACGCCACCTTCCTCCGCCACGAGCACCGCCGGCGCTTTGCCGAACTGGCGGCCTCGCTCGACGTGCCGTTCGTCATCATCAACTGCGAGGCTCCCGAGGCGGTGTTGCGGGAACGAATCCGCGAGCGCATGAGCGAGGAGGGCAACGTCTCCGATGCCGACCTCGACGTGCTGACGGCGCAGCTGAAGAATCGCGAACCGCTCACCTCGGACGAGGTGGCGATGAGCATCCAGGTGCGCCCGGACTGCCCGCTCGAACTGGATCACCTGCTGCGGCGCATCGTGCGCCACTGACGCGGGCGCGCGCGTTCCGTCACACCAGGATCAGAAACACGCCGCTGACCATCAGCGTGCCTGCCATGAGGCTGCGCCGCAGGCGCGGCTCGCCGAACAGCAGCGCCCCGTACAGGATGCCGAACAGCAGGCTGGTGCGCTTGACCGTGATCATGTAGGCGGCCTCGACCTGCTCGAGCGCAATGAAGTGCGTGAACACCATGACGGCGGACAGCACGGCCACCAGCAGGCTCGCCCCGGGGTGCCGGCGCACCACCCCGAAGGCGGCGGGCCGGGTGGCACCGAACAGCACGAGCGCGGCGCCGCCGACCAGCACGAAGTACAGGGGTCCGAAGGTCTCGGCCGGCAGCCACTGCATGGCCGCCTTGCCGCCGACCGAGGTCAGGCTGTAGATGGCCGCCGTGAGCAGCATCAGGCGCGACCCGTTGTTGGTGAGGATCGCCCGGAACGGCCTGGCGAACTCGCGCCAGCCGGGGCGGCGCGTGTCGACGTTCAGCGCCCAGGAGCCGGCCACCACCAGCGCGATGCCGCCCAGCCCCGGTGCATCGACCCGTTCGCCGAGGACCAGCCAGCCGGTCAGGGTGACGAACACCGGTGTGAAGGCCAGGTAGGGCAGGGTTTCGGCGAGGGGGTAGTCCCGGATGGCGCGCATGTAGAGCAGGGCGGCGGCCAACTCGAGCGGTACCAACAACGCGATCCACCGCCAAAACGGGGCCGGCAGTTCGGGCAGCGGCTGGTGGAAGGCGAGCGGCGCCAGCAGCAGGCCGGTCAGGCCGTAGCGCAGCAGGGTGATCTCGCGCGCGCTGGCGTCGCGCAGCCAGCGCTTGGTCGCCGCGTCGGCGGAGGCGAGACTGAAGGCGCAGAGCAGCGCGACCGGCAGCCAGCCCATGGATCAGGGCTGGTCCAGGCTCGCGTCGGGCAGCTGGCGCATCGCTTGCTCGACGACGTCGGCGCCGGCTGCGGGGTCGTGGGCATGCTCGGCAAGATAACGCCGCCAGCTGCGAGCTCGCGGGCGACCCTGGAACAGGCCGAGGATGTGGCGCGTGATGTGGTGCAGACGCGTTCCACGCGCGGTTTCGGCCTCGATGTAAGGCAGCAGCGCGTCCAGCACCTGGCGCGGGGTCGGCGCGGGCTGGGCATCGCCGAAGATGCGCGCGTCGGCCTGCGCCAGCAGCCTGGGGTGCTGGTAGGCCTCGCGCCCGACCATTACCCCGTCGACCCGTGCCAGCTGCTGTTCGACCTGGGCCAGCGTCTTGAAGCCGCCGTTGATGACGAAGTCGAGGGCGGAAAAGTCGGTCTTCAACCGGTGGACGACGTCGTAGCGCAGTGGCGGCAGCTCGCGATTCTGCTTGGGCGAGAGCCCGTCGAGCCAGGCCTTGCGGGCGTGCACGACGAACACCGTGCAGCCCGCCTCTGCCACGGTCGCGACGAAACCGGCCAGGGTGTCGTAGTCGTCCAGCCGGTCGATGCCGATACGGTGCTTGACCGTCACCGGCACGGCCACCGCGGCGCGCATCGCCGCGACGCACTCGGCCACCAGCCCGGGCTCGGCCATCAGGCAGGCGCCGAAGCGGCCGGACTGCACGCGGTCCGAAGGACAGCCGACGTTGAGGTTGATCTCGTCGTAGCCCCAGTCGGCGCCGATGCGCGCGCAGGTCGCGAGCTCCGCGGGGTCGCTGCCGCCGAGCTGAAGCGCGACCGGGTGTTCGGCCGGGTGGAAGTCGAGGAAGCGATGCCGGTCGCCGTGGACGATGGCGCCGGTGGTGATCATCTCGGTGTAGAGCAGGGTGCGGCGCGACAGCAGGCGCAGAAAGTACCTGCAGTGCCGGTCAGTCCAGTCGAGCATCGGCGCGACGGCAAGCCTGCGGTCGAGCTTTGGGGGCGGCTTGGTCTCCACACCGAAATCCTGTCCGTTGGCCAGGGCCGCGACAGCGCGAGGCCTGGCAGTTCAATCAGCTGCGGGCAGCGTAAAGGTTGCGGCCGCACACATCGTTCGGCGGCAACGCGACGTTCGTCCTGGCGGGTCGCTCGAGCACGGGTCTGGCGGCCACCCTGCTGCGCAGCCCGCACCTGAGCCGACCCCGCGCTTTCTTCGACCAGGATACCTTCATCCTGGGGAAACGGCGGCGTTCTGCCGTTTCGAACGGCGCGCCAGGCGCGGTCACTCCCCGGTGGCGTGCGCCAGATACCACGGCTCGATGGGCACGGGCAGCACAGACACGGAGGCGGCGCTAAGTGCAAGACGGCGCTTCACCGGGGGAAGCGTTCGGGTCGGCGCCAAAACGCGCGAAACACCACTCGATCAGGCGAAAATCCCGGCGAACTTGCTGAGTGTCTCCGCGCCGCCGGGCGCTTTTGCTCGCTCGATTATTGTGCGATCGTTCGAATGACGCGGCACCGGCGCCGCCGCACGACGGTCGATCACCCAACTGCACGATGTCATTTGTCGTCTGCCCATTCGGAGCCGCTCGCTGATGTCGGCATCGCACCGCTGGCCGGTTCTGGTCGGAATCGTACTCGTGGTCGGGCTCGTTGCCGCCGCGCTGTACTGGTGGCAGGCGCGGATGCCGCAGGGGCTGGCCGGCAGTTGGGAGGCCCTGTTCGCGAGCGATGGCCCGCCCGCGGGGTTCGCCGCGAGCAACGGGCGCATCGAGGCCACCGAGGTGGACGTCGCCAGCAAGCTGGCCGGTCGACTGACCGAGGTTGGGCCCCGCGAAGGCGATCGCGTCGAGGCCGGGCAGGTGGTGGGCCGCCTCGACACCGAAAGCCTCGAGGCGCAACTGCGGCAGGCCAAGGCCGAGTTGCGCCGTGCGGACCAGGAACGAGAGCACGCCGAGGCGGTCGTGGCGCAGCGGCGGAGCGAACTGGAGTTTGCCCGCCGCGACCTGCAGCGCCTGCAACGACTGTCCACTCAGGGTCAGTATGTCGCCGAGGAGGGAGTCGACCAGTCGCGCACCGCGGTGCGGACGGCCGAAGCGGCGCTGCGCGCGGCCCGCGTTCAGGTGGTGGCGAGCGAGGCGGCCATGGAGGCGGCCCAGGCCAGTATCGAGCGGATCGGCGTCGACATCTCGGACAGCACCCTGCGCGCACCGCGCAGCGGGCGAATCCTGTACCGGCTTGCCGAACCCGGCGAGATCGTCGGTGTCGGCGGCAAGGTGTTCACCCTGTTGGACCTGAGCGACGTCTACATGGTCATTTTTTTGCCGGAGACCGTGGTCGGCCGCATCGCGCTCGATGCCGAGGCGCGCATCGTGCTCGACGCCGCCCCCGAGTTCGTGATTCCCGCCGCCGTGTCGTTCGTCGCACCCCGTGCCCAGTTCACGCCGAAGCAGGTCGAAACGCGCAGTGCGCGGGAAAAGCTCGCCTTCAGGGTCAAGCTACAGATCGCCCCGGAACTCCTCGCGCACTACGAACCCCTGGTGAAGACCGGCGTTCCCGGCGTCGCCTACGTCCGCCTGGAGGCGGGTGCCGAATGGCCGGAAGACCTGCGACCCAGGTTGCCGCAGTGGAAGCAAGCCGAGCCCCCCCTGTCGTCCAACTGAGCGGTGTCCGGCACCGCTACCGCAAGACGACGGCGCTCGACGGTGTCGACCTCGCCTTGCCCGCAGGCGGACTGAGCGGGGTGATCGGCCCCGACGGCGTAGGTAAGTCCACGCTGCTGGGCCTGGTCGCTGGGGTCCGTCGCCTGCAGGACGGACAGGTCCGAGTGCTCGGGGCCGACCTGCGGGACTCGGTGCAGCGCGCGAACACGCGCAGCCGGATCGCGTACATGCCGCAGGGCCTGGGCCGCAACCTGTACGCGACCCTGTCGGTGCGCGAAAACCTCGACTTTTTCGGCCGGCTGTTTGGCCTGAACGCGGCCGCACGCAAGGCCCGGATCGCCGAGCTCACGGCAGCCACCGGGCTTGCGGAGTTCATCGACCGCCCGGTGATCAAGCTCTACGGCGGCATGAAACAGAAGCTGGGCCTGGGCTGCGCCCTGATACACGAGCCGGATCTGCTGCTGCTGGACGAGCCGACGACCGGAGTTGACCCGCTGTCGCGGCGGCGCTTCTGGGAGTTCATCGGGCGCCTGCGCGAGCGCCGGCCGGACATGAGCATCCTGGTGTCGACGGCTTACATGGAGGAGGCCGAGCAGTTCGACACCCTGGTAGCGATGGACGAGGGCCGGGTGCTTGCGATCGGCACGGCGCAGCAGCTGAAACAGCAGACCGGCGAAAACGAGATGGAAGCGGTGTTCGTCGCACTGTTGCCGGCAGAGCGCCGGCGCGGCCACGAACGCCTGGTGGTGCCGCCGCGCCGAGACGCAGGTGCCGGCTCGGTGGCGATCAGGGCCGAGCGATTGACCCGGCGCTTTGGCGACTTCACCGCGGTGGACGGGGTAACGCTCGAGATCCGCAAGGGCGAAATCTTCGGCTTTCTCGGTTCCAACGGCAGCGGCAAGACCACCACGATGCGCATGCTGACCGGGCTGTTGCCGGTGACCGACGGACGGGCCTGGCTGTTTGGCGAACCGGTCGATCACCATGACGCCTCGCTGCGGCGGCGCCTGGGTTTCATGTCGCAGTCGTTCTCGCTGTACGGCGAGTTGAGCGTGCGACAAAATCTCGACCTGCATGCCCGGTTGTTCGGCTTGCCGGCCGGACAACGGCGCGAACGGATGTCGCGGCTGAGCGAGCGGTTCGGACTCGACCGCTACCTGGATCAGCGCGCCGAAGAACTGCCGCTGGGCGTGCGCCAGCGCCTGTCGCTGGCAGTGGCGATGATCCATGAGCCGGAACTCCTGATCCTCGACGAACCCACCTCGGGGGTCGACCCGGTCGCACGCGACAGCTTCTGGGCGCTGCTCGCGGAGCTGTCGCGGCAGAACGGTGTCACCATCTTTATCTCCACGCATTTCATGAACGAGGCCGAGCGCTGCGACCGCATCTCGCTGATGCACGCCGGGCGGGTATTGGCGCAGGGAACCCCGGCCGAGTTGAAGGCCGCCCACGACACCGACTCACTGGACGACAGCTTTATCGCCTACATCGAGCAGGAGACGACGACCGAAGTCGCCGGCGCGGCTGCGGAAACGGAACTTCATCTGCGCTCGGGCCGGACGCGCGACCACCCGCAGCGGTTTTCGCCCCGGCGCTTCTGGGCCTACGCCCGCCGCGAGGCCATTGAATTGCGCCGCGACCCCATCCGTCTCGCCTTCGCGTTGCTCGGGCCGCTGCTGCTCATGATCGCCATGGGTTACGGCATCTCCTTCGACGTCGAGAACATTCGCTACGGGGTGCTGGACTACGATCGCAGCCCAGAGAGTCGGCGTTACCTGGAACAGTTCGAAGGCTCGGGCTACTTTACCCGGCAGCCGCCGATCGTCGACGGCGACGACATGCTGCGACGTCTGCAGGCCGACGATCTGACGTTGGCCATCGAGATTCCGCCGGGTTTTGGCCGTGCCGTGAAGGACGGCCGCCAGACCGAAGTCGGCTTCTGGATCGACGGGGCGATCCCTTTCCGCGGCGACACCATACGCGGTTACGTACAGGGGGTTCACCGGCTCTATCTCGAATGGCCGGACACTGCCGGCGTCCGTACCTCGGCGGCGCAGCAGCCGGTCGAGATCGAGACTCGCTTTCGCTACAACCAGGCGTTCGAGAGCGTCTACGCCATGGTGCCCGGCATCCTGATGCTGTTGTTGATCATGATACCGGCGACGATGACCGCGGTCGGCGTCGTCCGGGAGAAGGAACTCGGCTCGGTCACCAACTTCTATGCCACGCCGACGACGGGTGCGGAGTTCCTGTTGGGCAAGCAGCTGCCGTACATCGGCCTGGCCCTGATCAGCTATGGCGTCTTGCTGTCGCAGGCCCTGCTGCTGTTCCGGTTGCCGCTGCAGGGCAGTCTAGCGGCGTTGTCCGTCGGGGCGTTGCTGTTCGTCTTCGCGAGTACCGGGCTCGGCTTGCTCATGTCGACCTTCATGCGGACCCAGATCGCCGCCGTGTTCGCCACCGCCATCGCGAGCACCATACCGACCATCCTGTTCTCGGGCATGCTGGTGCCGGTATCGTCGCTGACCGGTCCGGCGCGGGTGATGGGCTTCGGCTTTCCCAGCGCCTGGTTCAATCACGTCAGCGTGGGCGCGTTCACCAAGGGCCTGGTCATGCAAGACATGTGGCTGGACTACCTGGTTCTGGCCGCGTTCGGCATCGCTTTCTTTCTGCTCAGCCGTCTGCGGATCCGCGCCCAGGCACGCTGACATGCGACTTGCCAACGTCTATCGGCTGGGGGTGAAAGAGATGATCAGTCTGCGCCACGACCCGGTGCTGGTGCTGCTCATCATCTACGCCTTCACTTTTTCGATCGTCGCGCCCGCCCGCGGCGTGAAGCTGGAACTCGTCAACGCCTCGGCGGCGGTGGTCGACGAAGACCGCTCCCTGCTCTCGCGCCGCATCCTGGACAGCCTGCGCGAACCGTATTTTCAGAAGCCGGAGCGGATCGACCTTCGGGCAATCGACCCGGCGATGGACGCCGGCCGCTACACCTTCGTCATCGACATTCCCCGCCGCTTCCAGGCCGACCTCAGCGAGGGCAAGCGTCCCGCGGTGCAGGTAAACGTCGACGCGACGGCGATGGCGCAGGCCGGGGCCGGTGCGCGCTATATCGAGCAGGTCATCGCGCAGGAAGTGAGCGATTACCTGGCGGCACAGCCGGTCGAGCCCGTGCTGCCCGTGACCGCGGTGACGCGTCTGGCATTCAACCCGAACGGCAACTCGGCCTGGTTCCTGGCGGTGATGCAGCTGATCAACATGAGCACGCTGCTGGGGATCCTGTCACTGTTCGTTGTGGTGCGCGGCGTGCTGGACGTACCGCTCGCCGGCTCGGTCCCCTTGTTCCTGGCCGGGCTGGTCACCTATCTGTTGTCGCTCACCGCCATCGGCATCCTGCTCGCCACCGTCGCCCGCAGCATGCCGCAGTTCGGGCTGCTGTCGATCCCCGTCTTCCTGGTGATGTACATGTTGTCCGGCGCCAACACGCCGCTGGACGCCATGCCCCAAGTCCTGCAGGATCTGATGCGTGCCTCGCCCACGACGCACTTCGTCGCCTTCAGCCAGGCGGTGGTGTTCCGCGGTGCGGGGATCGACATCGTGTGGCCGCAATTGCTCGCGACCGCCGGGATCGGCGCCGTGGCCTTCGTGGCCGCACTGGCGCGCTTCCGCCGCACCGTCACCCTGACCCGGCTGTGACGCCGTCCGCCGCAGCCTGCGGCGCGCGCTCGACCTCCGGGGTAGTGGGAACGGGGCCGCAGACGAATAGCTTTGGAGTCCAGCGTATGAGAAGGGGGTATGGTCAGTGGGTGTTCGGCGGCGTGCTGGTGCTGGCGACGGCCGCGCCGGTCGGTGCCGCCCATTACGTGGGTAGCGCTCGCTGTGCCGAGTGCCATGCCCCCGAGGCCGATGCCTGGCGGGGGTCGCATCACGATCTGGCGATGGCCGAGGCGACGCCGGAGACGGTGCTCGGCGACTTTGACGACGCGGAATTCTCCGCCCACGGCGTGACCTCGCGTTTCTATCGCGGGGAGGGCGGCTACTTCGTCCGCACCGACGGCCCCGACGGCGAACTGCACGATTACCGGATCCGTTACACCTTCGGCTGGTACCCGTTGCAGCAGTACCTGGTCGAATTCCCGCGTGGCCACCTGCAGAGCCTCGGCATAGCCTGGGACAGTCGCTCGCCGGAGCAGGGCGGTCAGCGCTGGTTTCATCTGTATCCCGACACGGACATGAACCATCGTGACCCCCGACACTGGACGCAACGCGACCAGACCTGGAATTACCAGTGCGCCGAGTGCCACTCCACCGACGTGCGCAAGCATTACGACGTCGACACCGACAGCTACCGCACCTCCTGGAGCGAGATCGACGTCGCCTGCGAGGCCTGTCACGGCCCCGGCTCCGCACACGTGGCCTGGGCCGGGGAGGGGCAGGAGCCGCGAGCCGACCCCGCCAAGGGGCTCGTCGTGACCCTCGGCGACCGCGATGCGGGCGTCTGGGCGATCGACGCGCGGACCGGCAAGCCCAGGCGCAGCGAACCGAGGACCAATCAGACGCAAATGGCCGTGTGCGCGCGCTGCCACGCAAGGCGCGGCCAGATCTGGGCCGATTACGAGTACGGCAAGCCCCTGGGCAACAGCCATCGACTGGCGTTGCTCGAAGACCACTTGTACTACCCGGACGGGCAGATCAAAGACGAGGTCTACGTCTACGGTTCCTTCCTCCAGAGTCGGATGTTTCGCGCCGGCGTCACCTGCTCGGACTGCCACGAGCCGCACAGTCTGGCGCTGCGTGCCGAGGGCAACGCTCTGTGCGGTCGCTGCCACCTGCCGGCACGCTACGACACCGCCGACCATCACCATCACGAGGCCGGTTCCGACGGTGCCGCCTGTACGTCCTGCCACATGCCTCAGCGCCGCTACATGGTGATCGACGAGCGCGCGGATCACAGCCTGCGGATTCCCCGGCCGGACCTGTCGGAGCGACTCGGCACACCCAACGCCTGCACCAACTGTCATGCCGAACAGACCACGGCCTGGGCCGCTGCCGCGGTGGCCGACTGGTACCCCGACAGCACCCACCGCGGTCCCCATTTCGGCGAGGTGCTACGGGCGTCGACCGCGGGGGCAGCCGACGTTGCCGAGCGGCTGGCCGACCTGGCTGCCGATCCGGCGCAGCCGGGCATCGCGCGCGCTACGGCGTTGGATCGTCTGCGTCGCTACGCCGCGCCGCGGCACCTGACGACCGTGCAGCGCCTGTTGGCCGACGAAGACCCCCTGATCCGCGCTGCGGCCGTGCGTTTTCTCGAACTCACCGAGGTGCGCACCCGCGTCGACATGGGCTGGCCGCTGCTCGAGGATGCCGATCGCGCGGTACGCCTCGACGCCGCCCTCGTGTTGGCTCCGCTGTTGCGTCAACAACTGCCAGACCGGTATCGCGACCAGTTGCGTCGAGCGGTCGAGGAATACGCGCAGGCGCAGTACGCCACCGCCGAGCGGCCGGAATCCCACCTCAACCTTGGCGTCATCGCCG
>JARRQB010000051.1:0-7473 GCA_037382265.1 Gammaproteobacteria bacterium
GATTGAACCTGACCAACGACGGAAAGTTCGGCACCGGGGTTAACGACGGTATTCATGATGACTCTCTCCAGATCGACGGCTAGCCTGCATCAAGCTTGGGTCAGGCTGACGGCGGGGCCTATTGAACCTTGGTACTAGACCAGGAAGCGGCTTCTCAACCCGGTGCGGCACGTCGGGTCGCGAGGTCGCCAGCGCGCAGCAACAGCGCGAGCTGCACGCGGCTGCGCACGGCGGTCTTGCGATAGATTGCGTTCAGATGAGCCTTCACCGTGCGCTCCGAAATACCGGTTTCGGCCGCGATCACCTTGTTGCTGCGACCGATCGCCACCGCCTCGGCGACCTCGCGCTCGCGTGCGGTCAAATGCCCCAGGCCCGGCGCCCGGGCCTGTGGTCGCGCCAGTGCCTGCTCGAGCAGGCGGGCCGTCACCTCCTGCCCGGCCCAGACACCACCGGCGAGAACGGTCCGGGTCACCACTTCCACCACCGCCGGGCTCATCCAGCGGTTGCAGTAACCCCGTACACCGCCCGCCAGCAGCCTCAACCCCTCCTTGGCGTCGGGCACCGCGGTCAGCGCCAAAAAGCGTACGGCCGGCCACGCCTCGACCAGCGCCACGAGCTCGGCGACAGACTCGCCACGGTGGCTCCCGAGATCGTAAAAACAGAGTTGTGCGCGCCGCAGTTCCGCGGCGGGATCAGCGGCGTCGCCGGCCAGGCTGCGCGCCGCCACGGCGAACCGGCCGAGCGCGTCGACCATGCGCGAACGGATCGACTCGTCAGACGTCACGAGTAAGGCGGTTTCCATGTTCAGGGCTCCCGCAGTGCCGTGTGGCGGGCCCGCAGTACCGGCTTCATCAGATAGTCGAGCACCGTTTTCTCGCCCACCAGGATGTCCACCTCTGCCGTCATACCCGGAAGGATCTCCAGCAGTTCGGCGCCCTTGACCAGGTGCTGCTCAGCCGTGCGCACACGCACCTCGTAAAAGGCGTCGCCGTTTTCGTCGACGATGGTGTCGGCACTGACGTGTTCGACCTGAGCCTCCAGCCCGCCGTAGATCGCAAAGTCGTAGGCAGTGAGCTTCACCATGGCCTCGAGCCCCGGACGCACCAGCGCGATATCGCGCGGCTTGAGCTTGGCCTCGACGACCAGCGTGTCCTCCAGGGGGACGATCTCCACCAGGTCCATGCCCGGCTGGATCACCCCGCCGCGCGTGTTGACGAACAGCCGGTTGACGACGCCGCGGATCGGCGAGCGCACCACGGTACGCCGCACCCGGTCCTCCAGCGCCACGTTGCCGGCGGACAGGGAATTCATCTCGCCCAGGACGTCGTTCAACTCGGCGCGGGCGTCCTTGCGAAACCCGGCCTCCAGTTCGCTCAGGCGGCGCTCGACTTCGGCGAGTTCGGCCTCGACACGCGGGATCGACAACCTCGCCTGGTCCAGTTCGCCCTGGAGATCGTTGACCTGACGCTGCAGGCGCAGGATCTCGACCTCCGACACCGCGCCCTGGGCCTGCAGGGGCCGGGTGACTTCGAGCTCGCGCCGGGCGAGGCCGAGGCTGCGCGCGAGCCGCTGCTGCTTGGACTCGAGCTCCGCGATCGCCAGGCGCTTCTGGGCGACCTGTTCCCGAAACACGCCCCGGCTGGCCTGCAGCTGGCGCTGCCGCTCGTCGAACAGCGACGTCTGCTCGTCGACCGCGGCCGGCAGGACCTCCACAACTTCCGCCGGCAGCGGCGGCATCTGCGCCGCGCCCCCGGCCTCGGCCTCCAGCCGCACGCTCTTCGCCCGCAGCGCGGCCAGCTTGATGCGCCCTTCCTGGAAGGACGAGTCGAAGCGCGTGTCGTCGATGCGGATCAGCGCCTGGCCCGGCAGCACGGTATCGCCCTCGCGCACCGTGATCTCCTTCACGATGCCGCCCTCGAGATTCTGCACGACCTGTACCTGGGAAGAGGGGATGACCTTGCCCTGCCCGCGCACGACCTCCTCGAGGGTGGCGTTGTAGGCCCAAGCCACACTGACCACGAACAGCGACAGCAGCAGCCAGATGAGCAGGCGGCCGCCCTGTTCCGACTGCGCCAGGATAGCGGCCCGCGCGTCGAGAATGAGATCGCCGTCGTTCTGTCTGGGCTTCAACATCTTCGGGTCACCTGCCGGCCGGACCGGTCAATGCGCCTGCTTGACGCGGCCCGCAAGCAAGGCTTCGAGCACCTTGGCCTTGGGGCCGTCGGCCACGATACGGCCGCCGTCGAACACGATGACCCGCTCGACGAGTTCGAGCAGGGCCGCCCGGTGCGTCACCAGGAGCAGGGTCTTGCCGCCCAGGACCTCGGCGAGGTTGCGCTTGATGTGCTCCTCGGTGCGGTTGTCCATGGCGCCGGTGGGTTCGTCGAGCAGCAACACCGGCGGGTCCAGAAGCAGTGCCCGGCCCAGGCCGACGGCCTGGCGCTGGCCGCCGGAAAGCATGGCGCCATGCTCGCCGACGGGCATGTCGAAACCGAGCGGGTGGCGGTTGACCACGTCCGCCAGCCCCACCCGCCGCGCCGCCTGGACGATGCGCTCGTCTGTCGCATTCGACACCCCGAGCGTCAGGTTTTCGCGAACTGTGCCGAACAGCAGTTGCGGGTCTTGGCCGACGTAGGCGAGGTTGTGACGCAGGTCGCCGGGGTCGATCTGGCGAATGTCGACGCCGTCCAGACGCACCGCACCCTCCCCGGCATCGTAGAGGCCGGCGACCAGTCGGTTGACGGTGGTCTTGCCCGAGCCCACACGCCCGATCACCCCGACGCGCTCGCCCGCCGCGATGCGGAAGGACACGTCCGTCAGGGCCGGCAGCTCCTGGCCCGGGTAACGAAAGGTGACCGCGTCAAACTCGATCTCGCCGCGCAAGGCGGCGCGCGTGACGAACACCTTGCCCCTGGGCCGGTCCACCGGCTTGCGCATGATCTCATCGAGCCCGTGGAGGGCGCTCGATGCCTGACTCAGACGGGTCAGCAGGCCGGCAAACTGCGCCATGGGCACGACGGCGCGACCGCCAAGAATGACCCCCGCGATCAATCCGCCCATCGACAACAGACCGTCGCTGATCAGGTACACGCCCGCGACGACCGTGCCGACGGTGACCATCTGCTGCAGAAAGCTCGCCAGACTCGACGCCGACAGTGCCCAGCGCCGGGCCGCGGAACCCCAGCGCGCCGCCTCGGCGGTGGCCTGCTCGAGTTGATGCTGCAGGCGCCCCTCCACGCCCAACGCCTTGACGGTCTCTGCCTCGGCCATGCCCTCGACCAAGACCGCGTTCTTCTGCGCCGAAGCCCGCAGGGCCTTCTCGGTCACCCGCCGCAGGCGCGGCTGCATGAACAGACCGTACACCAGCAGCACCGGGATGACCGCGATCGGCACCAGCACCAGCGGCCCGGCGACCAGCCAGATCACCAGCAGAAACAGCAGCGCGAACGGCAGATCGACCAAGGTGGTCAGGGTGAGCGACGTGAAAAAGTCGCGTATGCCATCGAACTCGCGCAGGCTGGCGGCGAATGCGCCGACCGACGCCGGCCGCGCGTGGAGGCGCATGCCCAGCACGTGCGCGAAGATGCGCGACGACAACTGCAGGTCGGCGCGGCGGCCGGCCAGGTCGATGAAGTGCCCGCGCAGCATGCGCAGCACGAGGTCGAACACGAAGATGACCACTACCCCGGAGGCGAGTACCCAGAGGGTTTCGAAGGCCTGGTTGGGCACCACCCGGTCGTAGACGTTCATGATGAACAACGGCCCGGCGAGCGCGAAGCTGTTGATCGCGAACGAGGCGAGCACGACGTCCCGGTAGGTCCGCCACGATCGCGCCACGGTGCCCCAAAACCAGTGGCCGTCGCGGTCGCTGCCGAGGGTGGGCGTACGCGCGTCGTAGCGATGCACCGGGCTAGCCAGGATCGCGTACCCGGAATAATCGGCCCGCAGGGTACCCGCGGCCACTTCGACCTCGGCGTCCGGGTTATCGGGCAGGATTATGCGCGCGCGCGCCCCTTTGACCGGCTCGAGCAGCACGCAGGCGGCGTCGTTCTCCAGCAGCAGGACGACCGGCGTGAACAGCGGGCCGAGCTCGTCGAGCGGCCGTTCGACGATGCGCGCAGCCACGCCGACCCGACGGGCTGCGCGCTCGAACAGGCCGGGGGTCAAGCAGCCGCGCACCAACGGCAGCCCCGCGGTCAGGGCGCTGGCCGTGGCGGTCACGCCGTGCAGCCGCGCGACCGCCAGCAGGCAGCCCAGAAGCGGGTCGTCCGCGGCTTCGGCGATGTGGTCGAGTTGTGCGTTCACGCGATCTCGGCTTCCACCCGTGATGACGGCCGGTAAAGTTATCGTCCGGCGACACGAAAACCATAGGGACCGACAGACCCCCGGGTGCCAAGGCCATGACCAGGATTTACGTGCAGCGCGACGGTGCCGGGCGCGTCACCGGCCTGAGTGCGGACGCGACCAGCCCCGGCGCCGAGGCGGCCGACCTCGGGGATCCGGACGTCCGACGCTTTCTCGGGGAATTGGACCTCGACCTGGTTCGGGTACTCGAAGATGTGGTCGACCTGCTGGTCGCGAAGGGCGTGTTTCGCTTCACCGACCTGCCGGAAGCCGCCCAAGACAAGCTGATGTACCGCAAGTCGGTGCGCAACCAGTGGCGAGCGGTGCAGAATCCGCTGAACGGCGAGGAAGATCTGTTCTGAAAACGGGTCAGTTGCCGGCGGCTTCGCCGGCCAGCTGTTCGAGCACCCGACTCATCTGCTGCAAGACCGCGCCGCGGTCGCCCACCCCGTGCCGCCCGGCGAGCCATTGGGGGTCGTTCCAACTGATCTGCGTGCGCCCCTCGGCATCCCGCCACACCAGGAATTTCATGGGCAGATCGATGCCGGTCCGCTGGTCACTCTCGAGCAGGGCGGAACCGGCCTCCGGCTTGCCGAAGATCAGCAACTCGGTCGGACGCAGGCGAACCCCGACCCGATCGGCGGCGCGACTATGGTCGACCCGCGCAAACACCCGGAACCCGGCGACACGGACCAGCCGTTCCAGCCGGTTCATGGTGCGGGGAACATTGAACTGGCCCGTCACGGAGCGCAATCCGTCGCTGGCACCGGCTGGCACGCCTCCCGCCAACACCGCCACCAGCGCGACGATCCACGTGTAGCCCTGCATCGGTCGGCCCTCGTTCGTCCGTCGCCGAGCTTAGCACGGGGCACCAGGTACGCTCGCCGGGCTGACAGCGTCGCGCCCCGGGCCCGGGACGCTTTCGCCATATAGCAAAAAGCCCCGCCGAAACGGCGGGGCTTGCGGTACCCGTGAGGGCCGGCGTACCAGGGCGGTGTTACATCATGCCGCCCATGCCCATGTCGCCCATGCCGCCGCCGGCGGGCATGGGTGTCTCTTCCTTGGGCTCTTCGGCCACCATGGCCTCGGTCGTGATCATCAGGCCGGCAACGGAGGCCGCGTTCTGCAGGGCCGAACGGGTGACCTTGGTGGGGTCCAGGATGCCCATTTCGACCATGTCGCCATACTCGCCGTTGGCCGCGTTGTAGCCGAAGTTGCCTTCGCCGTCCTCGACCTTGTGCAGCACCACCGAGGGCTCGTCGCCGGCGTTGGCGACGATCTGGCGCAGCGGCTCCTCCATGGCCCGGCGGGCGATGCCGACGCCGACGTCCTGGTCGTGGTTGGCGACCGTCAGCTCTTTCATGGCCTGGACGGCGCGCACCAGGGCGACGCCGCCGCCGGCCACGATGCCTTCTTCGACGGCCGCGCGGGTTGCGTGCAGGGCGTCTTCGACGCGCGCCTTCTTCTCCTTCATCTCTACTTCGGTGGCGGCACCGACCTTGATGACGGCCACACCGCCGGCCAACTTCGCCAGACGCTCCTGCAGCTTCTCCTTGTCGTAGTCGGAGGTGGTGTCCTCCATCTGCTGCTTGATCTGCTCGCAGCGGGCCTTGATGTCGGCCTCCGTACCGGCCCCGTCGATGATGGTGGTCTCTTCCTTGGTGACCAGCACCTTCTTGGCGGTGCCCAGCTCGTTCAGAGTGGTCTTCTCGAGCGACAGGCCCACTTCTTCGGAGATCACGGTGCCGCCGGTCAGGATCGCGATGTCCTGCAGCATGGCCTTGCGGCGATCGCCGAAGCCGGGGGCCTTGACGGCCGCGACCTTGACAATGCCGCGGATGGTGTTGACGACCAGGGTGGCCAGGGCCTCGCCCTCGACGTCCTCGGCGATGATCAGCAGCGGCTTGCCGGCCTTGGCGACGGACTCGAGCGCCGGCAGCAGGTCACGGATGTTGGAGACCTTCTTGTCGTGCAGCAGGATGTAGGGGTCTTCCAGTTCGGCCGCCATCGACTGCTGATTGTTGACGAAGTACGGCGACAGATAGCCGCGGTCGAACTGCATGCCCTCGACCACGTCGAGTTCGTTCTCCAGGCCGGTCCCTTCCTCGACGGTAATGACACCCTCCTTGCCCACCTTCTCCATGGCATCGGCGATGATCTTGCCGATCGACTCGTCGGAGTTGGCGGAGATGGTGCCGACCTGGGCAATAGCCTTGGAATCGGTGCAGGGCTTGGACATCGCCCGCAGTTGCTCGACCGCCTCGGTGACCGCGCGATCGATGCCGCGCTTCAGGTCCATCGGGTTCATGCCGGCGGCGACGGCCTTGAGGCCCTCCCGCACCATGGCCTGGGCCAGCACGGTGGCGGTGGTGGTCCCGTCACCGGCGATGTCCGAGGTCTGGGAAGAGACTTCCTTGACCATCTGGGCGCCCATGTTCTCGAATTTGTCGGACAGTTCGATCTCCTTCGCTACGGAGACCCCGTCCTTCGTAATGGTCGGGGCGCCGAAGCTCTTCTCGAGGACCACGTTGCGGCCCTTGGGACCCAGGGTGACCTTCACGGCGTTGGCCAGGATGTTGACCCCGGCGAGCATGCGCTGACGCGCGTCATCTGAAAAACGGACTTCTTTCGCAGTCATGAAACTTTTCCTTTAGCTGTCTGGTGGTTATTCGGGACGAGAGGTGCGGGCGGCCGCTCAGCTCTCGAGCACCCCCATGATGTCTTCTTCGCGCATGACGAGGTAATCCTCGCCGTCGATCTTCACCTCGGTGCCGGAGTACTTGCCGAACAGCACCTTGTCACCGACCTTGACGTCCAGGGGACGGACGTCACCGCTGTCGAGAATCTTGCCGTTGCCCACGGCAAGCACTTCACCGCGGACGGGCTTTTCGGTCGCGTTGTCGGGCAGCACGATGCCGCCGGGGCTGGTGCGTTCCTCTTCCATACGGCGGATGACGACACGGTCGTGCAGCGGACGGATATTCATGTCTCGCGTTCTCCTCAAATGTGGCTTTGTCGAGTGGTGGTTAAACGGCGAGGCTGTTAGCACTCGCCTTGAGTGAGTGCTAATGATAGGTCCGAGTTCCCGACTGTCAAGGGTACGGCGAGGGAAATTGCCGAGCAGCCGAG
>JARRQB010000052.1:0-8782 GCA_037382265.1 Gammaproteobacteria bacterium
GCGAAGGGTGCTACGGCTAGGGGGTTACTATATCGCATGTAAAAACAACGTCTTGTACGGTTTCTCTGGGTGTGATGGGGATGGGTGAGAGACAAGTGCGGAAGGGTGCAAAAATGCCTGTCCAGCTTTTTTGTAATCAGTCGGTCGGGGGTTCGATTCCTCTCGCCAGCTCCAGTTCTAATGCTTTTGTTTCGTATGCTTACATCACCCCGGGCCGCCGATTTGACCTGCTCATCCCGGCCCTAATGCGATCCGGGTGCGACTCGGGCCTCCCCAAACCGGAATAAGACCCCCAAAGTTGCCTGCTGACCCTTCATGGCCGATCGGGTTTGCCGACAAAGGGGTGCCGACGCGAAATCGGTACGGGTCTTCCGTCGTCGGAGACCCGCAAGACGGGCAGCGATGGTTTCAGCTCTCCTCCGCTTGACCCGGCCGCGGCGCCGGGGTTTTTGTCGATGAGCGAGTCGCGAGGTCGACGCGTCCGATTTCAACGCTATGCTGGCAGGTCGGCGCCGCCTCAGCTGGCCCCGGTCAACCGCTGCTCGGCCTCGCGGTATTTTTCCGCCGTGCGGCGAATGATCGCTGCGGGCAGGCGGGGCGCGGGGGGGCGCTTGTCCCAGTCGAGCGTCTCCAGGTAATCGCGTACGAACTGCTTGTCGAAGCTGGGGGGGCTCGTGCCGGGCCGGTAGCTGTGTGCGGGCCAGAAGCGAGAGGAATCGGGTGTCAGCACCTCGTCGATCAGGTGTAGCCGCCCGGTCTGGTCGAGGCCGAACTCGAACTTGTTATCGGCGATGATGATGCCGCGCGTGCGCGCGTACTCGGCGCATTCGGTGTAAATACGCTGAAGATGGCCTCCGGCAGCCGATCGGCCAGGCGCAGCCCGGGCGGCAGCACGATGCCGCACACCGCCCCGGTCGCTTGGTAGTCCTTCCAACCGGAGCCGATGATGTAGCCGCGCACGATAGACTCGACGGGCAGCGGTTCGAGGCGCTTGACGACGACGGTGCGCTCGCCCAGGGTCGCACGCTCGGCCGGGTCGCTCACCACCGCCTCGAGCGGGATGCCGGTCAGGTGATTGGGAATCTGCCCCGCCGTACGAGCGAACCAGAAGTTGGAAACGCGCGTCAGTACTTCGCCCTTGCCGGGGATGGGTTGGTCGAACACCACGTCGAACGCGGACAGGCGGTCGGTGGTCACGATCAGCATGTGTTCGTCATCGACGGCATAGATGTCACGCACCTTGCCGCGGCTCAGCAGCTCGAGTTCGGGCAACCGCGATTCGTACAGGGCCTCGCTCATGGGTGTTCTTCGTGCCGGGAACCAGAAAGCCGAAGTATACGCGGGCGCGGCCGCCAGGTCGGGCGGCGATTGCCGTAACGGCGACTTTGCGGCAAGGTGCGATTTGGTCGACGAGAGGAGTGCGGGATGCGCGATGGGCAGCAGTTCGACGAGGCCGGAGAGGCCTTCCTCGCACAGTTTCGTGGCGCCTTTACGTCCGCCCTGCGCTGGCCCCAGCTCGACGGCCTGTGGCAAGCCGTGCTGGGGCGAGCCGACGGTTGGTATGCCTATCACGTGGGCGAGCCGCCGCCGCGCGAACCCCTGGCGGCTGCCGACCTGCCGCGCTTCGTTGCGGAGCTCGACGCGTTGTTGCGGCGCGAGCACGACGAGGATTACTGCGGCATCGTCTACGCCGACGATCTGGCCGCACCGAGCATGATCAAGGTCTACGACCCTCATAACCTCGGCATGGTGTGCGGTTCCAGCGCCAACCCGCCGCTGCCCGGCTGGGTGCTGAGCCGTCTCCCGCCCGTGGACCTGCCCGCGGCCCGCCGGCCGCCACGCGGACGTCGCCGCTGGTGGCAGCGCATGCTGGGCGGCGCGAGCGCATGACAGCCACGCCGGCGGCGAGGTGATAGGCCGCGGCTGGTAGTGCTATCCTCGACGACTCTGGCCCAAGGGGCCCGTCGTCCCTTGGCCGACGAGGAGCAAGCACCATGTCTGCCGAACAGCAAGCCGCCCTGAGCGATATCACCTCCGCGGTCATGAGACTGCTGGACAACTGGAAGCTCGAGACCCGGGAGATGCAGGCCGTGCTGGCCCTGCCCCGCGACGTTCGTGCCCGCACCTTCAACAAGTACCGCGAAGGCAATGCCACCCTGCCGGACGACCAGCAGGTACTGCGTCGGGCGCACTACCTGCTGCGCATCGCAGACTCGCTGCGTACCACCTACCCGCTCAACCCGGAAATGTCCGGCCGCTGGATTCGTCAACCGCACCGCCGCTTCGGTCGCCGCTCGCCGCTGTCGATCATTCTGAACGACGGCGAAAGCGGCCTGATCGCGGTGCTTTCCGAACTGGATTGCACCTTTTCCTGGGATTTGACCGGCTCCAAACCAACCACCTACGGCGCTTCCCACTGACGGTAGAGGCGCCGCCCGACCTGTTCCGGGCCCTGTCCCGGCAAGGTTTTGCTCAGGTTGGCTGGCGGCGGGAAGACTGCTTGACGTGCGGCTGCGCTCGTTCTGGCAGCGGGTTTCCAGGGCAAGTTGTTGGAATGGCAGCGAGTTACGTGCTCGCTTGACAGCGCGCGCCGGTCTCGACCGAGGCGTGGCCCGGTCGCCAAGCATTTATCCACAGGTTGATCCACAGGTTTAGCCACAGGCGCGACCGGCCGTTCGTGGTCAAGCCCTAGGCGGCCCGTGCCGTGCTATAGTCCGCGGCCCGCTGACGCCGGACCGACTCCCGTGATCGAAAAACTGCGC
The DNA here is from genome assembly GCA_037382265.1 of Gammaproteobacteria bacterium. GTDB lineage: Bacteria > Pseudomonadota > Gammaproteobacteria > Chromatiales > Chromatiaceae > JARRQB01. Next base: position 2,763 of record JARRQB010000052.1, read on the forward strand.
AACATTGCCATCATTGCCCACGTCGACCATGGCAAGACCACCCTGGTCGACGAACTGCTGAAGCAGTCGGGCACGCTCGGCGACCGGTACGGCCAGATCGAGCGGGTGATGGACTCGAACGACCTCGAGCGCGAGCGCGGCATCACGATTTTGTCGAAGAACACCGCGATACGCTGGGGCGAGTACCGGATCAACATCGTCGACACCCCCGGCCACGCCGACTTCGGCGGCGAGGTGGAGCGGGTGCTGTCCATGGTCGACTCCGTGCTCCTGCTGGTCGACGCCCAGGAAGGGCCGATGCCGCAGACCCGCTTCGTTACCCAGAAGGCCTTCAAGCATGGGCTGCGCCCGATCGTCGTGGTCAACAAGATCGACAAGCCGGGTGCCCGGCCCGGCTGGGTCATCGACCAGGTGTTCGACCTGTTCGACCGCCTCGGCGCTACCGACGAACAGCTTGATTTTCCGGTGATCTACGCCTCCGCCCTCAACGGCTACGCGGCGCAGGACGAGACGGTGCGCGCCGGCGACATGACGCCCCTGTTCGAAGCCATCGTCGAGCACTGCCCGCCACCGCCGGTCGACCCCGAGGGACCGTTCCTGATGCAGGTCTCGACCCTCGACTACAACAGCTACGTCGGCGCAATCGCGGTGGGGCGAATCGCACGTGGCACGGTGCGCCCCAATCAGCAGATCGTGGTCGAGAAGGCCGATGGCGACACCCACCGTGCCAAGATCGGCCTGGTCTACGGCTACATGGGATTGCAGCGCTTCGAGGTGGAACAGGCCGGCGCCGGCGACATCGTCGCCCTGACCGGCGTCGAGGCGCCCAACGTTTCCGATACCCTGTGCCACCCCGAACGGGTCGAGGCGCTGCCGCCACTGGTGGTCGACGAGCCGACGGTCTCGATGACCTTCCAGGTCAACAACTCGCCGTTCGCCGGCCGCCAGGGCAAGTACCTGACCTCGCGTCAGCTGAAGGAGCGGCTGGAGCGCGAACTGCTGCACAACGTGGCGTTGCGCGTCGAGGAGGGCAACGACCCGGAAAAATTCAAGGTCTCGGGGCGCGGCGAACTGCACCTGTCGATTCTGCTCGAGAACATGCGCCGCGAGGGCTACGAGCTGGCGGTCTCCCGCCCCGAAGTGATCTTCCGCGAGATCGACGGGGCGATCTGCGAGCCCTACGAGCAGCTGACCGTGGACGTCGAGGACGCCTGCCAGGGCGCCATCATGGAGGCGCTCGGCGTCCGCCGCGGCGAGCTGAAGGACATGGTGCCCGACGGCAAGGGCCGGGTCCGGCTGGACTACGAGATCCCCTCCCGGGGTCTGATCGGGTTTCAGACCGAGTTCATGACTCTGACCTCTGGCACCGGGTTGATCTACCACGTGTTCGACCACTACGGCCCGGCGCAGGCCGGCGGCATCGCGCCGCGTATCAACGGTGTGATGATCGCCAACGGCACCGGCAAGGTGCTCGGGTACGCGCTGATGAACCTGCAGGAGCGCGGCCGACTGCTGGTCAAACCCGGAGACGAGGTCTACGAGGGCCAGATCGTCGGTATCCACGCACGCGAGAACGACCTCACCGTGAACCCGCTGAAGGCCAAGCAGCTAACCAACATCCGCGCTGCAGGCAAGGACGACAACGTGTTGCTGACGCCGCCGGTGGTGTTTTCGCTGGAGCAGGCGTTGGAGTTTATCGCCGACGACGAGCTGGTCGAGATAACGCCCGCGGCGATCCGCCTGCGCAAGCGGTTCCTCAAAGAGCACGAGCGCAAGCGGCTGGGACGCGCCGGTTAGCATTTCGCGCGCGCGGGCAGTAATCTGAACGCAGGTTAGGGGAGACCTGTGCCATGCGCGTGCTAGCGGTTTTCGTGCTTTCGATCTTGGCCGGAGCGGTCGCGGCGGTAGCGTTCGCGGACGCCCGCTGGCCAGACACCGGTGCGGTCAGCCCCTGGCCCCCTCCGTCGGGCTCGCCGGGTCTCGGTTCGGCTCCGGCGCAGGGGGGAAGCGGCGCCGGCGGCCTGATCCCGTGGTCGACGCCGGGCAGCGCCCCTTCCATCGTGCCCCGGCGCAGCACGTCGGCCGGTCCGCCGGTCAACCTGAGTGGCACCTGGCGTGGCAGCGGCGGCGAACTGGTCGACATCCAGCGCGACACGGCGCGCGTCTGGGGCACGGGGGATCAGTACTGCATGTGCATCTTCATGGTGCACGGCGATCGCCTGATTGCCTATAGCCCGGATACCGACGTGGTGCGCAAGTACCGCTTCTATGCCGATCGCGACCGCTTCCTGCTGCGCGACGAGGATGGGCAGACCATGTGGTTTCAACGCGTGCGCTAGGCCGCCGACATGCGCGATCTGTACCCCTTCGGTAAACCTTTCGCCACCCACTCGCTCGCGGTCGACGCTCGCCACACCCTGTACGTCGAGGAATGCGGCCGGCCCGGCGGCCTCCCTGCGGTGTTCCTGCACGGCGGCCCCGGCGCCGGTTGCGAGCCCTATCACCGCCAGTTCTTCGACCCCGAACGCTACCGCGTGGTGCTGTTCGACCAGCGCGGCGCCGGGCGCTCCACGCCCCATGCCGACCTCCAGGCCAACACGACCTGGGACCTGGTCGCCGATCTGGAGACCATCCGCAAGCGCCTCGGTATCGAGTGCTGGCTCGTGTTCGGCGGTTCCTGGGGTTCGACCTTGGCGCTGGCCTACGCGGAAAAGTACCCGGAACGGGTCTCGGCGCTGATCCTGCGGGGGGTTTTTCTGTGCCGCCCGCACGAGATCCGCTGGTTCTACCAAGAAGGGGCCAGCCGCGTCTTTCCCGATCACTGGGAAGACTTCGTCGCCCCGGTGCCGCCGTCGCAGCGCGGCGATCTGCTGCACGCCTACCACCGTCTGCTCACCGGCGCCGACGAGGTCGGGCGGCTGGCGGCTGCACGGGCCTGGTCGATCTGGGAGGGGCGAACGGCCACGCTGCTGCCGAACAAGGCGGTGGTCTCCCACTTCGGGCAGGCACACCTCGCTCTGAGCCTGGCGCGCATCGAGTGCCACTACTTCGTCAACGACGCCTTCCTCGAAACCGATCAGCTGCTGCGCGACGCCGCACGCCTGGCCGGCATCCCGGGGGTGATCGTACACGGGCGTTACGACATGATCTGTCCGCTGGAGAACGCGTGGCAGCTGCACCGGGCTTGGCCGGGCAGCGAGTTGCAGATCGTGCCAGACGCGGGCCATGCGGCGTCCGAGCCGGCGATCCGCGACGCCCTGCTGCGCGCCCTCGACGGTTTCGCCGAGCGCCTCGCGGCGCCCGACTGAGGGCCTTCAGTCGGGGGGCTGCTCGCCGCCGCAAAGGGTCGTCAGACGGGTCAGCCGGGCATGTTCCGGGGGGGCGATGTCGATGATCTCCAGGCCGACCCAACTGCTGCCCGGCGCGCCGGCGGGGCTCGACCACAGGGCGAGCACACCGGCGCTGAACTGTTCGTGTTCGCCGTGCGGGCCCGTGGCCGTCAACTCGGCCTGGTAGATGCTCTCGGGCTCCAGCGGCTCCGCTGCCAGCAACATCATCCCACCGCGCGAGAGATTGACCACCTCACCGAGGCGCTCGCCCGTCAGTTGGTCCACCAGCCCGGCACGCCAGCCCTCGTCCGCCAGGTCGCATCTCGGGTGCTTTCTGTGTTCTGCCATCGATTCGCCTCGCTCAGCCGCGCTCTTCCAGGGCCTTCATCGCGCGCTTGAGCGACGACTCGACGTAGGAGGACCCCGTGGCGTGCAGGATATGGGCGGTTTCACTGTCGACCGCGGCGGCCAGCTCGCGCAGGCGCATCGCCGAGGCCTTGGCCCCTGACTGATCGACGAACAGGAAGCGCTCGGTCTTGGCGTTGTACCAGGACAGCTTGACCACCTGGTCGGTGTCGTTCTCGCCGTGGAACACGATCCAGGTGCCGGGCGGCAGTTCCGCCAGCTGCTCGACCAGGTCCTCGCCCTTCGCGGACAGCTCGATCGGCTCCGGTCGTTCGGGTTTCGCCGTGCCGCGCGGGGCGGGGCGCGTTACGGCCGCGGCCGGTTCGGCCTCGGCTGGCCTGCCCTCGAGCAGGTCGAACAGCCGGTCGATCTCGCCCTGGTACTGCGGGATCAGGCCGCCCAGGCGGCGGTTCATCTCCGCGCGCAGCTGGCGCACGTCCGAGGCGGTGGGCAGAACCTCGGACAACAGCCCTTCGGTGAACGCCCGCAGTCGTTCGCCCAGCACCACGGCGCCGCGCCACGCGCCCGAGTCGGTGTTGCCGGCACTGCGCAGGTAGACGAGGGTCAGGAAGTCCGTCCAGGGCCCGGTGACGAAGCTCTGGAACAGGTTGGGGGCGCCGTCAATCTCGAACAGTCCTCGCGCGGCCCGCATCGCTGCCTCGCGCGCCTCCTCGAGGCGAGCCATGCCCTTTTCGGACTGCACCGTGCGTGCCTCGCGAACCCTCTGGCGCTCCTCCAGCCGACTGGTCTCGGCCGCGAGCCGGTCCTCGAGTTCCTGGAACAGCTGGACCGGATGCTCCTTGGCGCGCGAGATGCGCTCGACGGTCGACTGCAGCGTGGGGTAGAGCCCGGTGGAGAGGTCGCGCTCGTCGACCCAGCGGGAGCCGGCCTCGACCAGTTGGTCGAACAGGCGTCGCGCGGGATGCCCGGTCTGATCGAGGAAGGCACGGTCGCGGATCGCGACCTTGAGGAAGGGCGTGTGTAAGTGGCTGAGCAGTGCCTTTACGGTATTGCTCAGACGTTTGTCGTTGAGCATCACCTCGAACAGCATGCCGACGATATCGATCGCGTCCTCGTCGACCAGGCTCAGGCGGTTGGGGCCTACGGACTGCTTGATCTGCTCGCGCTGGCTGGTGAGGGCTCCCTTTATCCGCTCCAGCAGGCCAGGCGAGACGGGCGCTCGCTGGGCGCCGCGCTGCAGCACGGCGCTCTCGGGCATCTCGGCGGCCGGCGTGCGGTCGATGGTCTCGACCACCACGCTGGGGGGCGCCGGGTGGGCGGGCTCGGCGCGCGGCGTGGTGCCTCGCGCGGCGGCGCGGCGGGCGCGCTGGGCCGAAAGCAGTTCGCGTATGCGCGACAGGACCTCGTCGCCGAGCTCGCCCTCGCCGGGCGCTGCTTCGCTCTTTCGATCCTCCTTCTTCGCGGATTCGGTCCCGGTGCCGGTAGCTTTGGCGCTGCCCCTGCCCTGCGCTTCGTACCTCAGATTGGGCAGAATGCCGGTCTTGATCAGGAGTTCGTTGAGCTGCTCGTGCCACCCGGTCGACTTGGCGATCACTTCCCGCTCGAACAGGGTGTAGAGCGCGAGCAACACCGGCCGTTAAATGCAGCGCTAGCGGCTTGCCCCCGCTGATGACGCCGAGCCGGTGCGACAGGGCAAAGTACAACGCCGGATTATCCCCGACGGCCTCGTCCGCAATGGTTTGCAGAGCCAGGCTGCGCTCGAAGTCGTCTTTGCTGACCAGGCTGAGCGCCTCTTCGCCGGAGCCCTTGTGTGGGCTGCTCCGGCGGGTAAAGTTGAAGAACTCGTGGTGCAGAGTGTCGTGGAACTGGGAAGCGACCTGGTCCTGCTTGAGCCAGATTTCCCGCTGGCCCTCGAAGAACTGGACCTGGACTTCGCCGCTCTCGGCCTTGTCGGCGTACTCGAGCAGCACGCGGTCGACCGACTTGAACATCTCGCTCACCAGCGCGCTGGCAGCGGGGACGGTCTGGTCGCGCCAACGCAGCAGCAGGCTCTTGATTTGCTCTTTCTTCACGGCGTCCTTAGTGTAAGCCGAGCGTGCCCGATCGTATCCCGGAACGGGTGGCGCTTCCCCCAAACCGGCAACAGACCCCCGTGCCGGGTTCGGAACAGAGATGAGACGGTACATTAACACTTTTGCCAAGCGCGACCGATCCCCAGCGCCGTGATCGGGCTGCTGCAGCGCGTCGACCAGGCCCGCGTTGAGGTCGCCGGTGACACGGTCGCGGCCATAGAGCGCGGCCTGCTGGTGCTGGTCGGGGTGCAGC